>CALMBE010000154.1 GCA_937860165.1 uncultured Planctomycetaceae bacterium | reverse complement strand
ACAAACGGAGTCGACCAGGTCTTGCCGTCGTTGCGATTGCAAACATCGAAGAAAAAGGTGCGGAACCGCTGGGCGGAGAAACCGTAAGGCATCTGCGAAGTGATGTGATCGGCCGCGGTCAGGTCTTCCACCCCCGGCTTGGCATAGTAATGGATCATGCCATCGGGTGTGACCGACATGCCCATCGTCCACCAGCCGAATTCTTTGACCGGGATCTCACGGCATTTGACATCGTTACCCCGCACATCGCCCCGGTAAGTCATGAATGCTGAATCTTCTTTTGCACCGCGATGTCCCTTGCTGCGGAAATGAATCCAGAGACCAGGCCAATAGGGTTCATTTTCGGTGACGGTCCGTGAGCCGAAAAACCCAGCGGATTTCGACGAAGTCGTGACCGTTTGCGTACTGATGCGGAAGCCAAAGTGCGGGCCGGTGCGGTTTTCCCATTCATCGACAGGTGGCAAATAGACGCGGGCCACGGCGCTCGGCATTTCTCCGACTGGTACCCCACCGATGCGAGCCAAGCTGTTGGCCACGATATCGTCCTGCTGCACGTCGAAAGAATTGTATCCCGGAATACCCGAGTTCATGGTTCGCACTAAAAGCGAATACTTACTACCAGTGAGCCCACCCGGAGGTGTCGGCACCACTTGCATGTGGTCGGGTTGTCCCCGCTCGGGGCCTTCTACCCACAGGCCATTTGTAGAAAAGCCAGTTGGACTGCGGAGATTTTCGTCCTGCTCGCGTGAGCTCTTGGGAAACTTGTGTACGAAGCTCCACGAAGTGTCTTCGAAGTCATCGCAAACGTAGTCAATCCGCGTGCCCGTGCCTGGCACGATTGGCCGAGCGGCAAAGGCGGTACCCGAAAGTAGCAGTCCGCAAGCGACAGCGCTTGCCAAACGAGAAAACGAGTGTGTCATGGTAGAATCCCGGCGAGGGTCGGAGAAGTTGAGTCAAGCGAAGAACGCCCGGCGGCGGGACGCTCCTCCAGAGTTATCGGATAGAACTCTCCGAAGATTCGGTTCAGCCGATACGGCAGGCAAAGATTGCCCAGACAGCCTGGATTGGGGGGGAAGGCAGTTGTCAGTTGTCAGTTGTCAGTTCCTCTTTACCACTGACCACGGACGACTGACTACGGACTCCCCCCGCTAGCACCCTAAACCCCAAACTGCCGCAACACGATGTCGGCAACGTCGGTGTCAGCCAAGGGTTGCTCGACAAAGACCCCCCGCTCACTCGAGAGCAGCACCCCGCGTTGTTCGGTAGTCAGGGCGGGTGCCCCGTGGGAACCTTTCACCAAGGTGGCATCGAGGGGGATCCCCTTGTTCACTGGATCCCAGAACATTTCGACGGGGTCGTAACCGGGCTTGCGATGGATATCCACGCGTCGCGCAAACAGCGGGGCCAGGGCGTCGTCGAACCACCAATAATAAGCCTGCCAACTATTTGGTTCCGAAATCACCACCAAATCCCCCGAGAGCGGATGTCGCAGGTCGTATTGATCGAGTTGGTCCATTCTTAAGACCTCGGCGATACCGGGCAAGTCTGTGAATAAGTTGGCAGCTTGTTCAATTAATTGCTGGTTTTGATCCTTAACAAACACATGCGAGAACTGGTGATCGACCATTGCCCAGGCCAGACTTTCTTCGAGGTCCAAGAGCTCGTGCCCCTCGTCGAGGCGAGTTTTCAAGAGCCCCGCTTCGCGGAGAAGTCGGTTGGGATAGCTGACATGTTTGACTGGGGTGATTACATATTCGCTCGCCACCAGCCACAGAGGTTTGTGTCCCTTATAGGCAACGGCAAACCCATCGACCATACGTCCGATCTGCGAATCAAGCTGTTCGAGTGCCTGGATTGCGGCGGGGCTGTCAGGGCCAGACTTTTGCGCAGCGTAGTCCAGGTGTGCTAAATAGATATAAAAGAGGTTGGGCCGGTGTTGTTGAGCGACACGCATCGCGGAGTCGACAATCCACTCGGTCGACTTGATATTCGCAAAAGGGCCCCAAAAATGTTGCAGGGGAAAATGCCCCAGCGACTCGAGCAGTTCCGGATACAGCGATTCCGGCCGTGTGTAGCACCACAGAGATTCGCTCCCGTCGGGGTTGTGTTTCGGTGCGGGCCAGCAGACATAGTCCGCCGTGCAGCCCACGCTATGCAGCGGAAACCAAGCCGCGATCTTCAAATGCGGGTGATGTTTGTGGAGAATGTCCCACAATTGCGGTTGCTGGATACAGCTGTTGGGGGAAGTCCACATTTCCACACGGCGCTCCTCGCGGAAATAAAATCCATTGGCCACTACCCCATGCTCAGCGGGGGGAACCCCGGTGGTCATATTGGCCTGCACGCAACAAGTGACTCCAGGAAAACTAGGCACCAATTCGCCGCAATCGCCCCCAGCGGTCAATTCGCGCAATCGAGGCATGGACGCCAAGTCCTGCCGGCGTAGCCCTGGAACGGATAGTAGAATGACATATTCAGACATGATCAAAAACCAGTGAGTGATCTCGAATGTTACCTTCTCAAATCGCTAAACAGTTGACCGGTGAGCGGAACAAATTTTGCAGTCACAAGAATCATCCGAAAAATGCCTCACGCCGACCGCGGTCGTATTACGCCTATGCGCACGTTGAAAACTTGTAACACTTCAGCCGTCTGAAGCAATCGACTTGAAAGCCTCATTCTGGCGACATTCGGTTATTTGTGTGATTGATTTTGGGTAATCTATTGATGACTTGTTAAGTTGCTAGCAGTGTCGCT
>CALMBE010000153.1 GCA_937860165.1 uncultured Planctomycetaceae bacterium | reverse complement strand
AACCGATGCCATCGTTCTAAAACGTTCGCTCCTGGGTACCGATCTCACACTCCGCGACTACGTCACTTGGCTCGAACAACGCCAACGACTCGCGCGCCCCGGTACGCCGATCTGGGCAGCAATCGAAACCGAAATCAGTCCCCTGCGAACCCAGCAGATTGCCGCCCTCCGCGGCTCGCAGGACTTTACATCTTTTCCAGCTGCGTACGACCAATTGATGGCCTTTGCCTCGGCAGGCATGACCACCCGCTGCCGTGATTTTGTCTTTCTCTCACACACTTCCCTCGCAGCGGACGACGCTGTCACGCGCCAGCGTGTGCAGAATCTGGAACTTCTCAATTTGCGGCTTCGCTTGCTGAGCCCTTGGTTGGCAACCGGCAAGGTAGTCGGAACCGCACGCTGTACCCAACCTGGCTTGTCGGCGGTTATTTTTCAAGCCGAGCGCAGTCACTTGCTGCTTCCCTTGGTAGGCTCTCAAAACTTTCGGGCGCAGTATGGTATGCAAATTCCAAAATCGGTTTCGTTCGTCGTCCCGAATGTAACCGAGACCGCCGATGTGTATCTTCTGACACTCACCGGTGCCAAGCGATTGCGACACAAGCGCACGACTGGTGGCTTGGAAGTTTCCGCGGAGATGCTTCCCGTCGATGGCGTGATCCTGTTAACGAGCGATCCGCAGGCGTTTTCCCAAGTATCGCAATACTTGCGAAGCATCGCTGGCCAAGCCGCGAAACTCCGCCGCGATATTGCTGGAGAGCGTCTTGCTGAACTCGCACAGCTGAGCAAATCGATGGCGCTCGAAGGGGCCCAAGATCTCCAACAAATTCTCCGTCGGGCGGACGTTGAACTTGCTGCCTGCGACAAAGACTTGGCGACTGGCTTTGCCGACATGGCTTACCATCGGGCCCAGGCCATCGAGCACCTCTTGTCGCAGGGAGAGTATTTGGTAAGGCAAAGCGACGGTTCGAGTGCCGTCGGATTCGATTCTCCCTTGATATTCAGCGCGAGCACACTGGCTGACCAGCGGAAACTTTCGGCCCGACTTGCCAGTTTGCCCCGCACGGCTTCGCTACTGGCTGGAGGGGATTTTGAGGATTTGGCACTGTTGATTTCACTAGGTTGGCGACATCAACAATTGTCCTGTGACGGAATTTCTTCCGCGGTGCGATTGAGTCCCGTGTCGCCATTTCAAGGGAATAATTGTTTGGAGCTGGAGGTTCGACCCACGAATCCCCAACAGCCCATTGCCGTGATCCCGACAGCGCCGGTCTGGATCACCTCCGCGCCCATGAGCGTGCGACAAGGATCTCTCGTCGAAATTTCTGGTTGGGTTCGAGTGAGTGAACCACTGAGCGGTTCGGTCGATGGTCTACAAATTATCGATTCGGTAGGTGGCCCCGATATGGCCCTCCGTATCACCACTGCTCCTAGTTGGCAGCCATTTCACATTCTTCGGGGAGCGACTGCCGATACAAATTTTACTGTCTCGATCGCCCTCAGCGGACTCGGCAAGGCACAAGTCGATGGACTTACGGTTCAGATAATTGAACCTCTCGGAGACGTAGCCGATCAGAATGCGGGAGCAGAACTTTCCGTAAAATAGGATGAAGTCGTAGGCCGGAACAAGGTACTCCGAAGTTCCGGCCTACCAGCTAACTTCTCCGTGCCCTCCGTGACTCCGTGGTAAAATTATTTCCTGTCAGAGCGAAGTAAGAAGTGCCGAAATCATTGTTGAATCGTTGCTTAATTCTCGCTGGGCAGAGTCTCGCCTCCGCTGCGGGTGGAGAGGGCACGCCAGAGGAAGATGTCGATCTCGCCGCGTACCGGCTCGACAGAACCGTCCATGCGGGCGGTGTTCACCACGTCGCCGTTGTGATAACTGCGGGCTGTGATCGCGGCGTAGGTCGGCACGGTTTCTGCTAAGTAGGCCGCCGGGCTGGCCGGTTCCCAGCCGATTTCGCGATGGTTCGTCCAGTCGATGTCGTTGTTCTCACATTCGACTCGTGCATTGGGCGTGAACGTTGTAGTAAAGCCAGTCTGATGGACACGACCATCAATCCACTCGGTGTGGCCCGAGTCTCGCAGTGTGCCACTCTTCAGGGCGCAGACTTCGGTCGGGGTATTGGCAATCGAATCGGTGGCGTTGTTTGTATCGCGGTAGTAGGGTTGCCAGCCTCGAACTTCAGCGAGCATTAAAGTGTTCGAGAGACCGTCAGAGAAATCCTCGGTCCCCAGGCCCGAATTGGGGTAAAATGCCCCTTCACTACTGCTAGGATCTCGGGGATCATAGACCTTCCACACCCCACAGTTCACGGCATAGTTCAACAGATAATCGGTAGGGGTCGAAGTCGCCGGATCGACCCGGACCTCATCGCGGACTTCGTTGGGGCAAATGAAACTTCCCACTCGCAACGACTTGAGCAACAAGCCGTTGAGAAAGACTGTTGAATAGTCCTTGTTGAAATCAATGTTGTCGGCAATGCCGTTCTGCTCGATGTACGGGAGAATACGTGACTGGGCAGACCAGCGGTATTGATTGGGCCCGATGAAAATCGACGGAGGGAATTTCTTGTTGCTGGATTCGTAATTGTGCATCGCCAGAGCGATTTGCCGCAGGTTGTTCGAGCAGCTCATGCGCCGCGCCGCTTCGCGGGCAGCTTGAATCGCGGGGAGGAGGAGCGCGATCAACACGCCGATGATGGCGATTACGACCAAAAGTTCTACTAGGGTAAAACCACTTAAGAGTTTTCTAGAACCGGCTGATTTGCGGCATGTTTTGCTAATCATCATTACTCCTTAAGCACGGAAACTTTCCATTGAGGCACTGCCAAGAGAAAGCGTAATGTTACTAAGACTCAGTATCAATAAACTCATTTGCGGAAATTATCCATTTGTTTATTACGCTGTCAACCCCGCAAAAACCCGGGGAAATCTAGAGTTTTGGCCCTGGCGAGGGGGGAAGAATTAAACGCAGAGCCGCTGAGGAGCTGAGGAGCTATACTGTGCGCGGCCTCCAGTGACATTTTCGGACGACGGCGTAACTGATT
>CALMBE010000152.1 GCA_937860165.1 uncultured Planctomycetaceae bacterium | reverse complement strand
CCTCGAGCCCCGCACCCTCGAGCCCCGCACGTCAGTAAGGGGAGTACGGGGATACCCAGCGATTGGTCAAACAGACTTCCATCGCCTAGAATGGCAGCATGTCCACCCACCCACTGCACACCCTGCATGAACGCTCGTTCGACCATTATCGGTTCGTGTATCCGGTCCTGAGTCGGCGGTCGCGGGGGATTTCGCTGGGGGTGAATCTCAATCCCGACAAGGTCTGCAACTTCGATTGCATCTACTGCCAAGTGGATCGCACACGGCAAAGCGAGACACGGTTTGTCGAACTCGACGCACTGCTGTCCGAGCTGGCCGAATTGCTCCCGGTGGTGAGTTCTGAGGAGATCTACGCGAGCTCGAAGTTCCGTGACACTCCGCCGCAGTTGCGGCGGCTTAACGACATTGCCTTCTCGGGGGATGGCGAGCCGACCACGTTTCGCAATTTCGACACGATCATGGCGTCTTGTGCCGAGTTGAAACAGAAGCTCGGTCTCGACGAAGTGAAGCTCGTGCTAATCACCAATGCCAGTATGTTCCACCGTCCGCATGTGCAACGCGGATTGGAAATCCTTGATGCCAATCAAGGCGAAATTTGGGCGAAGCTCGATGCGGGGACCGCTGACTATTTTCACCGGATCGAACGCACCCCGATTCCCTTCGCACAGATTCTGGACAATATCACGGCTGCCGCTCGGGTGCGGCCCCTGGTGATCCAATCGCTGTTCATGCGGGTGTCTGGCGAGAGTCCACCAATTGCGGAGCTCGAAGCTTTTTGTGAACGACTCCAAGAAATCCTGGCAGCCGGGGGCAAGCTGAGTTTGGTTCAAATTTACACCATCGCACGCCAGCCAGCGGAATCGTTCGTAGCGCCCCTAGCCGATGCCGAGGTCGACGCCATCGCCCAATTAGTGAGGGAACGCGTAGGGATCGAGGTGGCCCCGTTTTACGGAAGTGGGGATTGAAGGGGTAAGTTGTCCGTGGTCAGTTGTGGGTAGTCAGTAACGAGTGATTCCCTTATCCCGCTGCCTCCGGGGACTTACGTCCTCCGGCTCGCCTAATTCCTTTCGCCTTCCTCCTTTCGCATTTCCCCTTTCCTGTCCTTCCTCCCTCCCGCTTCTCCAATTATGCTGGAGTGTTTCGGCTGGCCACTTACGGTGGTTGGATACTTGAGTTGATCATTTGAGGAATCGTCATCGATGGATATTGCTGTTATCGGTACGGGGTACGTGGGTCTGGTTTCGGGAACGTGTTTTGCCGACGGTGGCAACCACGTAACATGCGTCGATATCGACGTCCAGAAAGTGGCCGCACTGACTCGAGGTGAAATACCGATCTATGAGCCAGGGCTCGAAGAGATGGTCGCGCACAATCTGACTGCCAAGCGATTGCGTTTTACCACCGACTTGGTTGCAGCTGTGAAACCGGCGGAGATTATTTATCTGGCCGTCGGGACTCCCCAAGGGGACGACGGTGCCGCTGATCTTGCGGCACTCTGGAAGGTCGTCGAGGGAATTGCCCCGCATTTACGCGCTGACGCGATCGTGGTCACCAAGAGCACGGTCCCCGTGGGGACGAATGCGAAAATATATGCTTTGCTCAAAGAACTCACGGGACGCGAGTGCGACGTGGCGAGCAATCCTGAGTTTCTCAAGGAAGGTGCTGCGATCGAAGACTTCGTCAAACCCGACCGGGTCGTCGTCGGAGTCCGGAGCGACCGTGCCGCCGATGTGCTACGACAATTGTATGAACCGTTTCTGCGAACCGAACACCCATTTCTAGTGATGACTCCCGAAAGCGCGGAGATGACCAAATACGTTGCCAATGCCCTGCTCGCCACAAAAATCAGTTTCATCAACGAGATGGCCAACCTCTGCGAATGCATGGGGGGGGATATCAACGATGTCCGCCGGGGGATCGGCCACGACAGCCGCATCGGCTTCGCCTTCTTGTTTCCGGGCGTCGGGTATGGGGGGAGTTGTTTCCCGAAAGATGTGCGGGCCCTCGAGGCGATGTCCGTCCAACATGGCGTCGAGCCCCGCATGCTTCGGGCAGTCGACGCCGTCAATAACCGCCAGAAAGAGGTGATGATCGAAAAAATCAATGGTCACTTTGGTGGGAATCTCAAGGGCAAAACTCTTGCCCTCTGGGGCTTGGCATTCAAGCCCCGCACCGACGACATCCGCGAGGCACCCGCCTTGGTTTTGATCGACTATCTACTTGCTGCCGGGGCGAAGGTCCAGGTCCACGACCCCGAGGTGATGGCCAATGTGAAAAAGCTTTACGGCGACAAGCTCACCTACTGTGACTTGGAAATGGAGGCCCTCGCCGGTGCTGACGCCCTGTGCATTCTGACCGAGTGGAACGACTACAAACGGCCCGACTTCTCCGAAATGCAACAAGCCATGCGATCCGTCGTGATCTTTGACGGTAGAAATCTCTACGAACCCGAGCGAATGCGAGCCCGTGGTTTCCGATACTTCAGTGTCGGCAGACCCGCGGTGTAGTGGCAATGCCGATCAGTATTTCACGTTGTTTTTTTGTTAGCCGGCACCGTTCCGGTTCCGTGAAACGTGAATTCCCCGGGTACCTCGGCACCGGAACGGTGCCGGCTAACGCCAGATTTCGGAAAACTGATCGGCCCAGGTGAAGCAGGGGTAGCAGTTGCCCCAGGCGCGGTTCCGAGTTAGCCTAAACGGTTTTGACCGCTCTCATTACCCCTCGCCGGGGAGAACCCTCTCAGATCTCGGCCACTCCCGCTGCCCTGCACTCATGTCTAGCCCTCGCTCCGCACCATTGGCCGAATCGTGCCCCGAAAACCAGGGGGGAGATGTGATCCGAATTCGAGGTGCCCGATCACACAATTTGCAGAACGTCGACCTCGATATTCCGCATGACAAGTTTGTTGTGATCACCGGACTGAGTGGATCGGGAAAAAGCTCCTTGGCATTCGATACGTTGCTCGCCGAGGGGCAGCGGCAATACATAGAAAGCTTGTCGGTCTACGCACGACAGTTTCTCGATCAGCTCGAACGCCCCGATGTGGATGTGATCGAAGGGTTGTTGCCGACGATCGCCATCAGCCAGCAGGCGGCTGGCAACAATCCCCGCAGCACGGTCGCCACGGTAACCGAAATCTACGACTTTCTGCGAGTGCTGATGGCGCGGGTCGGAGTGGTCTGTTGCCCCGAATGCGGTACAGCAATTTCGCAGCAGACTCCTCACGAAATCCATGAACTGATCGCCGCACTCCCCGAACAAACCAAGGTCATGATCCTGGCACCGATGGTTCGGGGTCGTAAGGGTAAACACTCCGAAGTCTTTGAGCGAATTCGTCGCGAAGGTTTCGTCCGGGTCCGCATTGATGGCCAAACCTACGAGCTCGATCAACTCCCCGAACTCAAGGCACGGCAAGATCACGATATCGAGGCGGTTGTTGATCGGGTGATTATTCGCGCTGGGCTCGATGAGCGGCTGGCCGAGTCGATTCGCTTGGCCCTAAAACACGGCGAAGGTGCTTTGCGGATCGCACTGCTCACTCCCGAGGCCAAGGCTCTCCGCAATGGTGACCCGGTTACCGGCGAACCGCGAGATGAAGGCTGGGAAGAACGCGTCTGCAGTACCCACTACGCCTGCCCCGACTGCAAACGAAATCTTACCGAGGTCGAACCGCGGACCTTTAGTTTCAACAGCCCTTATGGGGCCTGTCGCTCGTGCGATGGCTTGGCTTCGAGCGAGGGCTTTGATCCTGCGCTTGTCCTGCCTGACGCCACCCTGTCGCTCGCCACGGGGGTCATCGCACCGTGGCGGGGTGCGACCGGTCCTGCCAAGTCGCGGCATCAGGAGTTTCAAGATCGCTTTCTGGGGCTGACCAAAATCTCAGCCGACAAGCCACTGGAAAGTTGGTCCGAGGAATTTCGTCACAAGTTTCTGTATGGCGATGGTGATAAGTTTCTGGGACTACTGGCGAATTTGGAAATGGACTATGCCGGCGCGCAGCGCGATACCACCCGTGCTCGGCTGGCCACATTTCGTCGACAAGTTGTTTGCCAAGAATGCCAGGGCTCGCGGCTCCAGCCCGAGGGACGTTCGTGTCGATTGGCCGGTAAAGCAATTCATGAAATCACCGCTCTCCCCATCGAGGAATCGCTCAAGTTTTTTGCCTCGCTCTCGTTTGCACCTCAATTGCAGCCCATTGGCGAACCACTGACGGCAGAAATTCTCAAACGACTCCGCTTTCTCAAACGGGTCGGAGTGGAATACTTGTCCCTGGACCGACCTGCCGATTCCCTGAGTGGCGGTGAGATGCAACGGGTTCGCCTAGCTACCGGGATCGGATCGGGGTTGGTCGGGGTGCTTTACATTCTCGACGAACCTTCGATCGGTCTCCATCCCCGCGACAACGAGCTTTTGATCGAATCCCTCCGCGACTTACAACGGGAGGGCAACAGCATTCTGGTCGTCGAACACGATGAAGCGGTCATGCGGTGTGCCGATTGGCTAATCGACATGGGACCAGGAGCGGGGAGTCGCGGCGGAAACATCGTGGCCGTGGGGACTCCCGACGAAGTAGCAAGCAATTCGGCTTCCCTCACCGGCAATTATCTCGCCGGGCGGATGCGGATCGACGTTCCCAACAACCGCCGTCGAGTATCTAAATCGCGGTTGTTGCAACTCGAAGGGGCAACCCACCACAATCTGCGAGATGTCAGCGTCGATATTCCCTTGGGAACGCTCACCTGTGTGACCGGCGTGAGTGGTTCCGGGAAAAGTTCACTGGTTGTCGACACCTTAGCCCCGGCTCTCGCAGCCAAATTGCAGGGGGCCAGCCCCAAAGCTGGACCATATCGGACCCTCCGAGGAACTAGCAAACTCGAACGCCTCATTCATGTCGATCAATCACCAATCGGTCGCACGCCGCGCTCCAACCCGGCGACGTACACGGGGATGTTCGATGAGATTCGGCGGGTATTTGCCAGCACTAAGCACGCCAAACAACTTGGCTACAAGTTGGGGCGTTTCAGTTTCAATACCAAGGGGGGCCGCTGTGAAGAGTGTCAGGGGCAAGGCGTCCAACGCATCGAGATGCGCTTTCTGCCCGACCAATTTGTCACTTGCCCGATTTGCCACGGCAAACAATTCAATCGCCAGACCCTGGCCGTTCGCTACCGCGAGAAATCCATCGCCGATGTCTTGGCACTAAGCATCGACGAGGCCGCGGATTTTTTCGAGAATCATTCCACGCTCCACCGCATGCTCGCAAGTTTGGTCGAAGTCGGTCTAGGGTATCTCTCGGTCGGCCAGCGCTCGACGACACTTTCCGGCGGCGAGGCCCAGCGAATCAAATTGGCTGCGGAACTCGGGCGGCCGGTCCCCGGCAGCACCCTGTATATCCTCGATGAACCAACCACCGGCCTCCATACCGACGACATCCGGCGGCTGCTGGCCGTGCTGCAACAACTGGTCGAGTTGGGGCACACGGTACTGGTGATCGAGCACAATCTCGACGTGATCAAGTCGGCCGACTGGGTAATCGATCTGGGCCCCGAAGGGGGGGCAGGGGGGGGCCAAGTGGTCGCGGTCGGTACGCCCGAGGAAGTCGCCCAGTGCGAGTCGAGCCACACGGGACGGTATTTGCGCGGGGTGCTGTGAGGGGAATTCACATTGGGGGAGTCTGGCTCTGAAGGTTTAACAACACGTGCGATTAGGGAAGGTCCGACTCCTCGGTTTGTTGCGAAACATGTCGGACCGAAAAGACATAGATCATGTCAGATCGAATGGTAAACAAA
>CALMBE010000151.1 GCA_937860165.1 uncultured Planctomycetaceae bacterium | reverse complement strand
TTGATCCTGTTTGTAGGAACCAAGCGTCAGGCTGGCGATGCTGTTCAAAAGGCCGCCGAACGGTGTGGTATGCCTTACATCAACGATCGTTGGCTGGGAGGGACACTTACCAACTTCCGCACGATCCGCAGTCGGCTGTCACGGTTGGAAGAACTGGAACATGTTCGCGAAACCGAGGAAATCAACACCTACTCCAAGAAGATGCAATCCTCGCTCAACCGCGAGTATCGCAAGATCTACCAAAACCTCAACGGTATGCGGACCATGAATCGCTTGCCGGAGTGTTTGCTCGTGATCGATCCCAAGAAGGAAAAGAACGCGGTGATCGAAGCCCGCAAAATGGGTATCACGACGGTTGCTTTGATTGATACCGATTGCGATCCGGACTTGATCGACTTGCCGATTCCCGGCAATGACGACAGTATGCGATCGATCGACTTGATCATCAACGTGCTTGCCGATGCGATTGCCGAGGGCAAGGCCAAGACCGCTGTCCAGCAGCAGATTCAAGCTGCTGGCGCGGACAACAAGGCTGCCACGGCGTAGATAAATCCGTTGTACCAGGGAGTCGAGCGCGGCCCTGCCTGGCTAGTGTCTATCAGGGGAGTTCGCCGCTTCCATCCAGGTTCATTCTCAGATTCAAGTGCCAATAATTAGGAGCGCCCTACCATGCCAGAAATCTCCGCAGCAATGGTAAAGAAGCTGCGCGATGAAACGCAGCTACCCATGATGGAATGCAAAGCCGCACTGACCGAGTCGGGGGGCGATATGGAAGCCGCCAAACGGAAACTTCGCGAGTCGGGCAAAAAGTTCATGGGTAAACGCCAGGATCGCACCACCGAAGAGGGTCGTATCGGAGTCTACGCGAGTCTTTCGGGGGGCATGGGTGCCATCGTGGAGCTCCAGTGCGAATCGGCCCCGGTCGCCGCGAATGTAGAGTTTGTTCAACTCGCTGATGACTTGGCGAAGCAACTTGCCACCGGGCCGGCGATCCAAAAAGACGAGCAATTGTGGTCCCAACCGTCGCCCAGTCGGGCAGGCATGACCTTGGAAGATCAACGCGACGAACTCCAGAACAAGATCCGCGAAGTGTTTCGCATCGCCCGATTTGAAAAGTTCTCGGCCCCCTGTGGAGGGTTCGTCCACATGGCCAAGATCGGTGTATTGCTCGAGGTCGAAGGGGGGAGCGACGAATTGGCCAAGGATATTAGTCTGCACATCGCGGCCATGAACCCTGCTGCAGCTACCAAGAGCGATCTCGATCCAGAACTGGTGAACAAGGAACGCGAACTGCAAAAAGATCGTGCCCGCCAAGAAGGCAAACCCGAGAATATCATCGACAAGATGATCGAAGGTCGGATGCGGAATTTCTACGCCGAGAATGTGCTTGAAGAACAGCCCTATGTGAAAGACGAAAGTGTCACGGTCGGCGACGTGGCGAAAGCAGGCGGCATGAAGATCAAGCGGTTTATCCGGTGGCAACTTGGCCAAGGAAGTTCGCCGAGTTCTGTCGACGCTGCTTGACCTGCGAGAATAAATAGGTGGTGCGAAAAGTCCGCAGCGGGCAGGTTGAGTTCGGGGGGATTGGAATTTCTCGCTGACAGCTTGCTTGGCCTTCCCAAAAACTTTATCCAGAATCGCGGTGAACACCCTATGTCCGATTCAGCGGCGCAATCCGGAAGTCCGTATCGGCGGATTGTACTCAAGCTTTCTGGCGAAAGTTTTGCTCCTCCCGGCGAGCGGGGCATCAGCATGGAAGAAGTGGTTCACATCGCTGCTCAAACCCAGCGCGCCATGCTACAAGGGGTGCAAATCGCAATCGTGATCGGGGGGGGGAACATCCTCCGCGGGGCGCAATTCACTGCCGGAAATTCCAGCATCCAAGAAGCCACCGCCCACTATATGGGAATGTTGGCCACGGTGATCAACGGCTTGGCCTTGCAGGATGCCCTTGAATCGCTCAAGTGTCAGACTCGGCTGATGACTTCCGTAAAAATGGATGGCGTGGCCGAACCGTTCATTCGACGGCGTGCCAAACGGCACTTGGAAAAGGGGCGGATTGTGATCATCGCTGGTGGCACGGGGGCTCCCTTTGTGACTACCGATACGGCTGCGGCGCAGAAGGCCCTGGAGGTCGATGCCGACATCCTAATGAAAGCCACCCGCGTCGAGGGAGTTTATAGCGAGGACCCCGAGAAGAATCCCCATGCCGTCTTGTTCCGGCATCTCACTTACCAACAGGTGCGCGAGCAAAACTTGCGCGTCATGGACCCTACAGCAATTGCCCAATGCATGGAACACAACCTGCCAATTCTGGTTTTCAACTATCGACAGGATGGAAACATCGAACGCGCCGTCCGCGGAGAAAAAATCGGCACGACGGTAACCTCCCACTTGGAATAATAGTTTTGGTAAAGAAAACCACGGAGTCACGGAGGGCACGAACCTCTAACCACTAGCCTCTAACCTCTCATCATCCATGGATCCTGACGAAATATTACTTGATACTGAAGAGCGCATGGAAAAGGCCATCAGCAAGCTCAAGGATGACCTTACGGGTATTCGTACCGGTCGAGCAAATCCGGGGCTGGTGGATACCTTGCGAGTCGACGTGTACGGCTCGCTGACGCCGATCAAGCAAATCGCCTCGGTGAGTGCTCCAGAGCCCGCCCAGCTGGTGATTCGCCCCTTTGATCCCTCGACGATCAAGGACATCGAAAAAGGGATCATTGGCAGCGATTTGGGACTCACCCCTCAGAACGATGGCAAAGTCATTCGCCTCAATATCCCAGCCCTGTCCGGTGAGGTCCGCCGTAAGATGGTTGCCCGCACCAAAGAGCTGTCCGAGGATGTCAAGGTAGCCATTCGCAACGTCCGCCGCGATGGCAACAAACATGCCGACCATGGCGAAAAAGAAAAAACCATCACCGAGGATCAGTGCGAAGCGCTCAAGAAGGAGATCCAAGACCTCACCAAAAAATACGAAGATATGGCCAACGATCTCGCCAAGGCCAAGGAAACCGAGATCTCGGATAATTGAGGTATCCGCTGCGGTACTCACGTGCGGCCCGATCATTTTTTCAAGGTCGTAGGCCGGAACGAGTACCCGAGTTCCGGCACCACAGGCGGGACTTGCCGGAACTTCGGCGTACCTTGTTCCTGCCTACTGCATGGCCCCCGGCGTCGGGTCGATGCTAGCACTCGAACATTGCTCGAGTGAGTTTCTCTTGTCGCTATTGGAAGCGTCGGCCTATACTGCCGGTCGCATACCCGTAAACAAAGCCAGCCCCGCGCTTTGATCTATTTTTCAGTACCCGGTTTATGGAGAAACCGCAATGTCCCGTTCGGAGACGCTTCGCAAGGAAGCAGAGGCCCTACCTATCCAGACTCGATTTGCCAATTGGTTATGGAGAACCCAGATCGGTTGGATCGTAGCCGCGGCAGTGATCTTGGTGTTGTGTCTGAAGTTTCGCCAATCCGAAGATTCACACTCGGCCAAAGCTGCGACCAGCTCGCCTTCGGGTGCGGAAGCGAACACGACAGGCACTTCTGATGGTCAATCAGCGACCGCAGTCAACCCACCAGATGTGATGGCAATCGTCAACGGCCAAGAAATCAGCCGGGCACAGCTTGCCGACGCCTGTGTACAGCGGCATGGCGAAGAGGTTCTCGAGAGCCTCGTCAACAAGCGTTTGATACTCCGTCATTGCGAAAAGCGCGGGATAGCGGTTACCAATGAAGAAATTGGAGCGGAAATCGATCGCATGGCCAAGCGATTCCACCTCGCCCGAGAGCAGTGGTTGGAAATGTTGGCCCGCGAGCGGAACATCTCGGCCCAAGAATACGCCCGCGACATCGTGTGGCCCACTTTGGCACTGAGAAAACTAGCCGCTGAAGAGGTTCAGCCCACTCCTGCGGAAATTAATGAGGCCATGGAGCGCGAATTCGGTGAGACTGTCAGCACGCGGCTCATCGCCGTTGGCACACTGGAGCTTGCCCAAAAGCTGCATGATCAGCTTACTGCCGATCCCGAGGCTTTTCCGCGTTTGGCCATCGAGAATTCGATCGATGTCAATTCGGCAAGCGTAGGTGGGTTGATTCCGCCGATCCGTCGCCACTTGGGTGAGCCGACGATTGAACAGGCAGCTTTTAGTCTTCAGCCGGGGCAAATCTCGCCCGTCTTGCCGGTTGCCGGACAGTTTGTCCTTCTCAAGTGTATTTCCCGCAATGCGCCTCGTCAGGTGGACCGGGCTGAAGTCGAGCAACAAATTGTCGAGAAACTAATCGACGAAAAGCTCCGTGAAGCGTCGCATAAGTTGTTCACCGAACTGCAGGCCGCCGCGACTCCCGTGAATGTGTACAACAATCCCCAATTGCGGGAAACCATGCCGGGCGTAGTGGCCATGATCAACGGAGATCGGATCACCATGAAGGAATTGGGTGATGAGTGTCTCGCGCGGCACGGTGAAGCTGTTCTGGAATCGACGATCTCGAAAATTCTGTTGGAGCAATCCCTGCAAAAAGCCAATGTGACGGTCGCCGACGCCGACCTGGATTCGGAAGTGAGACACGCTGCCGAGTTGGCAGGAGTCGTGAACGAAAAGGGCGAAGCCGACCTGGAGAAATGGTTTCAGATGGTGACGCAGGAGCAGAAACTCGACCGTGAGGGATACCTTAGCGATGCCGTTTGGCCTTCTGCGGCGCTGAAAAAACTAACCGCCTCACAAGTTCAAGTATCAGCCGAAGACTTGCAAAAAGGATTCGAAGCCAACTATGGGGAAAGAGTGCGCTGTCGTGCGATCGTGCTCCCCACGATGCGTCGGGCCCAAGAAGTGTGGGAAAAGGCCCGCCGTAATCCCTTCGTGGATTACTTTGGAGACTTGGCCGAGGAGTACTCGATTGAACCCTCTAGCAAAGCGCTACGGGGCGAGGTTCCCCCGATCCAGCGCTTCGGTGGACAGCCCCAACTCGAAGACGCGGCGTTTCAATTGCAGGCGGATCAGCTTTCGGGGATTGTCCAAGTGGGGGACAACTTTGTGATTCTCCGCTGCGAAGGAAGAACTGAGCGGATCGGGGTCGAGCTCAACGATCCAGAGATCCGCGAGATATTGTCGCAGGATATTTACGAGAAGAAACTTCGTTTGGCGATGAGTGACAAATTCTCTTCGATCCGCGAGAATTCTCGGATCGACAATTTCCTGGCAGGCACGTCGCAAGCGCCACCCGAGCAATCGCCCGTTGGCCAAGCGACAGTCCGCGAGGATTCCGCGGTTCGCCCCACCAGCGGCCAGTCGCGGTAGGATTTTGACAGCTAGCAAGGAAAGTTGGTATGATGGGACGTGTTGGGTTTTCTGATTGCCCTGATTCCGAGAGGTCCCCATGGATTTTCACGTTTCCGCGGAGAATGCACATTTTCTGAGACTACAAGTCGAGACGGGCGTTTTTGTCAACGAAAATGCCGCTTTAGAGGCGGCAATCGAATTGTTGAAAAGAACTGCTGCACTGCGGGCACAAATAGATCGCGGTGTAAATCAGCTGGAGTCGGGAGACTTTGTTGAGTTGAATGAATCCTCTTTGGGTACTTACTTTGATCAGATCTTGTCCATCGCCTCTTGTGCGGGGCAATAAGGGTGGTTGAGTCCCCGCAGAGTAGCACGAGTCTCCGACTCGTGAATCACGACTCGGAGAGTCGTGTTACTCTATTGCGGCTGGAAGCCTCGACTACGGGGGATTCACAGGGCCAATGACTTTTTCACAATGGCGGGTGCCATGGCCACGGCGGTACTCCG
>CALMBE010000150.1 GCA_937860165.1 uncultured Planctomycetaceae bacterium | reverse complement strand
GCAATGCCGGTCGAAATGTTGGGCTTGGGATGCGCGGGGGAGAGATTCATATCTCCGGCGACGGCGGGGACGATTTGGGTTGCGAAATGCGCGGTGGCACGATTCGAGTCGCGGGTTCCGTGGGGGATCGCCTTGGAGGGGCCCGGTGTGGGGCGTCGCTGGGAATGAATGGGGGAGTGATCCTGGTGGATGGCAACGCCGGACTGGAAGTGGGACTGCGGATGCGACGCGGGCTTATCGCCATCGGGGGAAACGCAGGTTCCCTAGTTGGTCACGGCATGTTGGCAGGTACGATCGTTGTTTACGGAAATTGTGGAGCCCACGCTGGGGTGGGGATGAAACGGGGGACCTTGTTTCTCCTGGGTGCGACCTGCGAGCCGCTTCCCGCCACGTTTCGCTTTGGTTCGGTTTGTACTTCGCCAATCCTGCCCTTGACGGAAAAAACCCTAATTCGCCAGGGGTTCCATCCCCCTGGACTCAATGCTCCGGGCCGTTACGATCTATATCACGGCGATTTTCTCTCCCTTGGGAGAGGGGAAGTCGTGAGGAGAGTGGCTGGTGGCGGGAACGGCACCGGAACGGTGCCGGCTAACTAAATTTTCCCCCTTTCCTCTTTCGCATTTCCCCTTTTCCCAAATGGCTGATGTCACTTGCACCCTCTGTGGCTGTACTTGCGATGACTTGCAGGCAGAGTTCGATGCGGCAGGGCAGATTGTGCGTTTGGCTGGCGAATGCACGCTCAGCGCACCGATTCTTCGGCAAGCGTGCGCTGAGTCGCCGGGGGTGGCGGAAATCGGCGGAAAGCCGACCGATCTCAAGGAAGCGATTGCCCGAGCGGTGGAGATTCTCTCCTCGAGTCGAGCACCGCTGGTAACGGGTCTCACTCGGAGTACCGTCGAATCGCAGCGAGTCGCCGTGGAAATTGCCGAGCGACTCGGTGCTGTTATCGATCCGGCGATTTCTAAGTTCCACCGATCCGCTACCGTGGCCATGCAATCCGTAGGAATTTCAACCTGCACCTTGGGAGAAGTCAAACAACGGGCTGATGTGATCCTGTTTTGGGGCTGCGATCCGGTAGCAAGTCATCCTCGGCTGTTCGAGCGATTTATCGACGCACCAGGAAAGTTTGTGCCTGCGGGGCGGCGGGTAATCGTGGTCGACTCGCAGCCCTCGAAAACCTCGCAGGGCGCGGATGAGTTCATTCAGATTTCATCAGGCAGCGACCTGGATGTGCTGGCCGCGCTACGAGCCATGGAGCAAGGCATTTCTCTTGCCGCGGACGAGGTGCGTGGAACCAAGTTCACTGTCCTGCGGCAGTTGCTGGCCGAGTTGCAATCTGCCCAGTACGCGGTCGTGTTCTTCGGCTCCGGTATTGCCCAGGGGGGAATTGGGGAGGCCGTGCTGGAATCGCTGTTTCTGCTGGTGCGAAGCTTAAACGCCTCGGGACGGTGTGCCGCCTTAGGATTGGGAGGTCCCCTTGCCGAGAATGTGCTCACCTGGCAATCGGGTTACCCGTGCGGAGTGAATTTCTCGGCAGGTTATCCGGTATACGAACCCTATGCCAACGCGACCAATGCCTTGCTCGAACACCAGGAAGTCGATGCAGTGCTGATTGCCGGCGAATTCGCTGCGGATGGACTCTCACCTTTGGCCCGCCAGCACCTGAAAACCATTCCCACAATCTTACTCGAAACCGTTGGCCAGAAAAGTTCGCTTGCTGCCGAAGTTCGTGTGGTCACATCTCGAGCAGGGATCCAGACGGGTGGAACCCTGTTCCGCCTGGATGGAGTCCCAATCCCCTTGCGGGAAAGTGTTCCGACACAGTTGCCCGACGAAACAAAAATACTCTCCGCAATTCTACAAGGAATTCAAGCCTGATGATTCGTGCCTGTGAATCCTACAATTGGTGTTTCTCGGTTCTATTTGCAATGTGTGTGTGCCAGTCCACGGGTGAGGTGATACGGGCACAATCTTCCCAGGGAATTGTGCCGGAGGCCCCTACTGCCGAAGTGCGATCGATTGCCACGGATCGAGGCTTCATGATTCCGTATACCTGCACAATTCCAGGCACCGACGCAACCTTCGAGATGATTCCCGTGCCGGGGGGTGAGGTTCTGCTCGGCAGCCCGTCGGTAGAAGCCGATCGCAAGGAGGATGAAGGGCCACAGGTCCGCATCAAGCTCGAACCGTTCTGGATCGGGAAATGCGAAATCACTTGGGCCGAGTATCAGGCCTTCATGAACGAATACGAAGCCTTCAAGAAACTTGAGGAGTTGCAGTTTCTCCGCGACCGCACGGAATCGGGCAAGAAGTCCGTCGAGGCACTCCCCAAAGTAAAACAGTATTTTGACCAGCAAGCGACGGAAGTTGATGCGGTGACCTGTCCGACGCCTCTCTATGATTCGAGCTTTAGCTATGGTGCCGGAGAAGAACCCCAACAGCCTGCCGTTACCATGACCCAATACGCTGCCAAGCAATACACCAAGTGGCTCAGTGGCATCCTAGAAACCCACTACCGACTTCTCACAGAAGCAGAGTGGGAATATGCCGCGCGGGCAGGTTCCACCACGGCATTTTGCTTTGGTGACGATACTAACAAATTAGGTGATTTCGCCTGGTTCGACGGAAATGCAGAATTCCAGACCTACGAAGTTGGCACCAAGAAACCGAATGCGTGGGGACTGCACGACATGCACGGCAACGTGGCGGAATGGGTCCTCGATGGCTACGATGCAGACCACTATTCCCATTTGACAGCCGCAATCGACGGGCCCAGTGCCGTGGCTTGGCCTACCAAGCTCTTCCCGCGGGTGATTCGTGGGGGAAGCTGGTTGTCTTCGGCGAGCGATTGCCGCAGTGCTGCCCGGCAACAATCGGAGGATCCTGATTGGACCGCTTCGGATCCGAATTTGCCCACGAGTCCCTGGTGGTTTACGGAAGATCCAGCCATGGGGGTAGGTTTCCGTATCATGCGACCCCTCGAGCCCATGGAGCCCGAAATGCGGAAAAAAGTCTGGGAAGCCGATATCGACCGAATTCGCCAAGATGTTACAGATCGGCTTGAAGGAGGTCGGGGGGCCCAAGCCGCTGCCGATCCACGACTCCCCGGGGCCATCGAGAATCTCCAGGAATCAGGGCAAATCGAGTGAAGATGAGGGTGCCATGGCCACAGCGGTACTCCGCTGTGGCCATGTTTTCTC
>CALMBE010000149.1 GCA_937860165.1 uncultured Planctomycetaceae bacterium | reverse complement strand
CCTTCTCCTTGAGTTCGACCTCGACGATCTTCTTGGCGTTGTCCCAGGCGCCGCCCGCGTTGGCCATGAAGATGGCTTGATACAACCCGAAGATCGCAATCGAGAACAGATAACCAATGAAAAAGTGCGGATTCAAACAAGCGAACGAAAGAGTCAAGAAAAACATCGCCATGAAGATATTGATCATCCCCCGCTGGGCGTAGAGAGTACAGATCTCCACGACGCGCTTACTGTCTTCAATCGAAGCCTTCTCTGCTCCGTCAGTGAGCTTGATGTTTTCCTTGATGAATTCGACCGCTCGGTAGGCACCCGCACAGACGGCTTGGATCGAAGCACCCGTAAACCAGTAGATCACCGCGCCACCCGAAATCAGGCCCAACATGAAGGGAGGGTACAGAATGGACAAGTATTCCAAATCGGTCGTGAGTCCCTTCGTGAGTACGACGATTATCGAAAAGATCAAAGTCGTGGCCCCGACGACGGCAGTGCCGATTAACACCGGCTTGGCAGTAGCCTTAAAGGTGTTGCCCGCACCATCGTTATCTTCCAGGATATGCTTGGCCTTGGCGAACATGGGGGCAAACCCAAAATCCTTTTTGATCTCGGCTTCGATCCCCGGGATATTACTGATCGTCGATAGCTCGAACACACTTTGTGCGTTATCTGCCACGGGGCCATACGAGTCGACCGCAATCGTCACGGGCCCCATTCCCAGGAAGCCAAAGGCTACCAATCCAAAGGCAAACACGGCTGGTGCCAACATAAGATCTCCGAGCCCAGCCAAACTGACTCCAAAGGCGGCAGCCATCAAACCGACGATCGTCAAACCCATCCAGAACGCACTGAAATTTCCCGCAATCAGTCCCGACAAAATGTTGAGCGAAGCCCCACCCTCACGCGAGGCCGCCACCACTTCTTGCACATGCTTGGAGTTCGTGGAAGTAAAAATCTTAACCAGTTCCGGAATAATCGCCCCCGCCAAGGTGCCACAGGAGATGATACTTGAAAGCTTCCACCACAGGCTGCCGTCGCCCAATTCCTTGATTAACAGAAACGACATTGCGTAGGTCACGCCAACCGATATCAATGAAGTCAACCATACCAGCCGTGTCAGTGGAGATTCAAAGTCCATCTCATCGGCCTGGGCGTATTTGGCACAAGTGATGCTCTGGTTCACGGCGTAGGCTACCACACTCGTAGCGATCATCATGATGCGCATCAGAAAGATCCACACCAACAATCGCACTTGCACACTGCTGGCAACATCCGTCGCCGCAGCCACTTGCTCGGACGTGGCCTCGGCCAGCGAGACACCTTCAGGTAGAAACTGTCCCGGGACCACAGCCAGCAGTATAAAAGTGATCAAGGCCACACCGGTAACCCCGTAAGTTTCAAAACCATCGGCCGTGGGACCGACCGAATCACCGGCGTTGTCCCCCGTGCAGTCGGCGATCACCCCCGGATTGCGGGCGTCGTCTTCGTCGATATGATAGACGATTTTCATCAGGTCCGCCCCGATGTCGGCGATCTTGGTGAAGATCCCACCCGCGATTCTCAAGGCGGCGGCCCCCAGGGATTCGCCAATGGCAAACCCGATGAAACAAGGCCCCGCATAATCGCCTGGCACAAACAACAGGATTGCCAACATGATGGCAAGTTCGACGCTAATCAGGAGCGTACCGATACTGATGCCGGCTTGGAGGGGAATCGTGGAAGCAGGTAGGGGCTTGCCTTCCAGACAGGCAAAAGCGGCCCGCGAATTGGCAAACGTGTTGATGCGAATACCAAACCAAGCTACGCAATAACTCCCAGCAATGCCAACCAAACTAAAGAGGACGATGATGCCAACTTTGATCGGCTCGTAGTGTCGTAGCCAACCGAAGTAGACCACCATCACGGCCCCAATAAAAAGTTCCAGCAGGAGGATAAATTTCCCCTGAGTCGTCAGGTATGTTTTGCAGGTTTCGTAAATCAGTTCCGAGACTTCCAGCATGGACGAATGCACCGGGAGATTCTTGAGATCCCGACAAACCATGAGTCCAAATCCCAGCCCCAATGCACAGATCAGAACTCCGCTGAATAGTAGCGTCCGGCCACCAATGAGACCTCCGAAAAATCGAGCCTGGTTCAAGTCGGGCAACTTCAGGTCAGCTTCACCTCCAGCATGCACGGTCGCGTGTTCACCCGAGCCTGGAGCTCCCTCATCACTCATCACGCGGCCGCTCAGAATTGAAATGGCGAGGACGCA
>CALMBE010000148.1 GCA_937860165.1 uncultured Planctomycetaceae bacterium | reverse complement strand
AGTTCTGAGAATGTAGCGAGAGCAACACCCCGAGTTGCTCTTCCATCGCTCGGCGGTTGCGGATCCCAGTTTCTTGATCGGTCCGTGAACCGGCGAAGACCATGAGTTGATTCGATTGCTTGCGGAGTTCGTCGTAAGCCAGCGAAAGATTGGTCGCTAGTTTCATCGTGGGTGCCAAGAGTGCTTCGGCCTCGGCACTGAGAGTACACCAACCCTCGTTGGTATCTCCCACTTCTAGCTGATTGAGCCGGGCGGTAAAGGTTTGGATGTCTGCTTGGTGCGAGGCCACATCGCTACGCAGTCGTTTCGCGATCAACTGCAACTCGCGGGCAATGAGTGTCGCCCGAGAGAGCTCGTCGTAGAGTTTGCTATCGACGGGACTTGGCTGAGAGGTTCGGGTCCGTTTTCCAAACAAATACCCCACGAGCGCCACTGCGGCTAAAGCGGCAGTGTCGGTCAGCAGGTTTTCGACGTTGGCCAGGAACAAGGTGGGCATGTGGGAAGGGGCTGGGGACTGGGGGCTGGGGGACTAGTGAATTGCTTCTTGCTTACGACTTACGACTAACGACTAACGACTATGGGATAATTCGCACGGCTCGGGAAGCCATGCTACTTTGGCTTTCGGCTTTCAGCTCTTGACTCTCGACTTTTTCTACAATGTTCCGCGTTGCGTGAAACCTTTCATGCAGAGGAATCCCAGTGCGGCTACGATCCCCAATACGACAAACCACTCGGTTTGAGTCAGGGTGGAAAAAAATCCCCAGGTTTCGTCGAGCAAAGTGTTGGACCACTGCTGAATTCGGTAAATGACTTCCATAGAACCAAGCCTTGCGTTTGGACGACAAATGAGAAATCTATCGGTCTGTCTAAAAATAGGTTGAAAATTGGGTTAATGTGAACAGACAATGTGACAGGGATATTCCGCTTACGGTTAAGACCCCGATAGGTGTTACAATCAGCACGGAAATCAGATCGAACCGATCGTTTTGACAACGTGTGATGCGCGCCATTCGCGCAGAGACTGCATCCGTCGAGGCAAGTGGCTCGCAGGAATCTCAGCATTCCCTCATGGAATCGCTGGGTAAGTGCCTAATTCATCGTCGAGGCTGAACGGCGGGGGAAGTTCGGATTCGGGGGCGACGTCAGCGTCTGCCTCTGTTCCGCCGCGCATCAATCGGTCAACGAACTCTTGGGGTACTTTCCAGCCAGCTGCGATCCAGTTTTGCTCGGCGCGAAAACCTGCAAACTGGAGCAGATTGATAGCCCCCACCCCTTCGCCGTCCGGGATCATCACCCCGCCCCCATCGAGTACCGGGGCGAAAAAGGCCGACAGCTTATTTTGAAGTACCTGCTGTTGGTCGGCGGTGAGCGAAGAATCGAGGACGACATCCCCCGCGCGTTTGAGATAGATTTCTTCAAATTCATTCTGGACTAATTGATAGCGAACGACGGCGGTGGTTGGTTCACGGTAGCGGACCCCTGCCAGTTCCAAGGCGGCAATGTGTAACGTGATTTCAAGTTCATTCGGAGCAGGAATCCGCAGCTGAAACGGACGGGGCTGGTCGGCAATGATCGCCCACCTGGGGGCCCGCGAGTGAACCATTAAGTCTAAAGGGAGCGTCGGTTGGAGAACCTTCGCATATTTCATGAAGTACTCGTCAGTGAAGGTCTTTCCCGACATGATCGTTTCGAGCATGTTATTCAAGAATGAGGAATGAATGCGGAGTTGCAGGTCGCTCGCGGGTATTTCAAAGGGGCAGATTGTCGAGGCACCGAATTGTTCGCGGCGTTCATCGCGGACGTTTAAGGCAATGGAGTTGCCCGTGGAAGCAGTTCCCGCAATAAAAGGTGCCGCACCCTCTCTGACCAAGGGGGCAAACACTTCGCTGAATTGGCCCATGTTCGACCGCAGGCGCGTGATTTCCGCGCGAATCTCAGCCACAGCCGTTTCTACGCGCTCATCCATTTCCGATTTTAATAATTGAGTCGTCTTGGTTCGTGCCCGAGCACTCATGAAGGCATGGGCTTCGGGATCCTGAATGCGTCGCTCCCCTGCCCTGCGTACGAAATTGCTTTGCGCCGAAATTCCCGTCACGCTGGTTCGTACCTTGGGAGTCACCGTAGTTATCCCTAACTCAATTTCGGACATATCGAAGTTGACAGACTTCGATGCTTCCACGGGGCCCACGGTACGCATGTCAAAGGACAACGGTCCAGCATTGGCGTGGCAATGCGATTCAACCGTGCCATGGTAGACAATGCTGAGTTGGGCCAGCCGAGGATTTGGGACCAACTCGAGCGCGATTTCACCCACGGTATGAGCCGTCCCACGGACGTACACGGTTCGTGGAATCTGAAAGCGCCGAGTGGGGGGTGTTTCACCTTGGTCGCTGACGGGCAGTGTGTGGTCGATCGTGGCATCTTGTGTGCTCATGATTTTCCGAACCAGCGAATCCGAAACTACCAGTTGCAAGTTGGGATGCGACATAGCGGCACGGATTGCCGCAGTCTCGGATGGCAACTGGCAAGTTCGCTCTAACCAACCCAACGTGCGGCCCAAAGAAGCGGCGTGATGGTCTGAGGGGTCGTTTGCCAGATTCCGACATTGCTGCCGAGCGAGTGCGACATGTGCGGCAAACTGTTTGTCTAGATCGGGCTGCGACAGGGTGTACGCCGCATCGAGATAGGCGACGCAATCTGTGCGAAGCTGTGCAAACAGGGCGTGTTCGGTTCCCTTGCGATTAGAAAACAACCAGCGGCGGGCGAGTTCGATTTCATCGAGGTTTATTTTTTCGAGCGGGACAAGATTCTGGTCGAGCAGGTTCCAGCGGAAGTGTTCTTTCCAAAGTGTAGCGTAATCACCACCCTCGGCCTCGAGGGCTGCGGAGACGTGTTCCATTTCCGCTCGCAATTGAGCCTGAGTTTCTAGGAACCAAGATTCCTCGGGAACCACGAATTTAGCTTCCGCGCCGTCAAAAAGCTGCTCGAAGTCGACTGTCGATTGTGCTCTGCCCCTTGGTCCTGCCAGAAGGACGAGTAACAAAGCAGCAACAATCACCCGAATCGGTGAAAACCGTCGTATTCCGATACCAGATGATGTGAGAGAACCCATCACGCCGACAATTCCAAGAGATGCTATTTCTAGTGTATGGTTGGGGGCCGACCCCCCGCTGGAGCGATATTTCTAGTCAATCGTATGTCGTATTTCGGCAGCAGGCGGGTAGGCAAAGTTATCGAAGTGGTACCAATGAGAATCACAAGCCAAAAAAGTGTCGCTTCACTGTTGCTCGCAGGGGTGCTATGCGTTCGCTTAGCAACTCCGGTTTTAGCGGAAAATCCGGTTTTGACGGGTCGGTGGGGAGATACGCGACTCCCTCAGCAATTGACTTACAGCTATGCAAGCAAGAGGAACCAAGCGCTGGTGATCGTCACGTTTTCGACCAAGTGCCCGTTGGTGAAACGGCTAGTGCCGACGCTCAACGAAATGCAAAAGAAGTACGATGCCCGTGGAATCCAGTTCATAGCACTCTTTCCCAACGGGACCGACGACCTGCGGAGCATTGCCGAGTATGCCCAGGATGTGGAGTTGAACTTCCCCGTCTTCAAGGACGACTCCGCGAACCCGTGGCACAAGGTGTTAGATCTCAAGACCACTCCGCAAGTGGTGATGCTCGACACTCGGCAGGGATTTGACGAGAAACGAACTGTCTATCGCGGGCAGATCAATGGCATGTGGTTTGGCGGCGGCTCTTCCCAGAGCAAACAAGAGTATCTGCAAGACGCCATCGAGAGTTTTCTCAAAGGCAAGAAACCTGCGCTGACTGAAACGGCGGCCTCGGGGTGCGCGATCGCGGCCAATGCCTTGCGAGATTTGAGCAAGTTTTCCCAAGTGACTTATCACCGCGAAATCTCTCGACTCATGCAAGACAATTGCATCAGTTGCCACCGCGAGGGCGAGGCCGGTGCGGAACTGTTCGGTGCCTTTGATTCCTATGAAACCGTCGCGTCCATGAGTGCGGTCATGCTCAACCGGATGGAGAATCGCATCATGCCCCCTTGGCATGGGGTGACCATCGAATCCAATGGGCTGGGAGGTTTTCGGCATGATGTGCGGTTGACCGACGACCAGATCAATCAGTTCCGTGCTTGGGTCGAACTGGGCTGCCCGGTCGGTGACCCGCAAGATGCCCCACCCAAGCGCGAATGGCCTCCAGCGGAAGCGTGGCAGATCGGTGAACCGGATTTTGTGTTTGAAATGGAAGAACCGTATGTGGTTCCCAAGTTTCGGCTCGATGAATACCAATTCTATCGCATCCAGGCCAATTTCTCCGAGGACCGGTATATTCAAGCCATCGAACTCAAGCCGGGCAATAAGGCAGTGGTGCATCACATTGGCGCCATTTTGGGACCCCACAACACGAAACGCCTCTCGGCAACTCAGGCGATGCTTGAACTGTATGGCTTGACGGGCGACAAAGTGAAAAAAGTGGGTGACTACATCGCCGGCGACCCCTTCAATGCTCGCACCTACCCCGAGGGGTTTGCCCTGAGGTTGCCGGCAGGGCATGACCTGTTCTTCGAGATGCACTACACACCGACAGGCGAAAACGAGGAGTCCGATGTATCTAGGATGAGCATTCGGTGGGCCAAGGAGAAGCCGGCCCATGTGCTCGAGACCAAGGTCTTCAATCGCAAGGACATTCGTTTGCGTCCCCATGATATGCACTACGAAAAGGCCAACTACTACCAATTCCCTACCGATGTGCTCATCTACGCCCTCGCTCCCCACATGCACTACCGGGGCAAGGATTTCGCAGTCTACAAGGCGGAAAACCCCGGCACGCCCCAAG
>CALMBE010000147.1 GCA_937860165.1 uncultured Planctomycetaceae bacterium | reverse complement strand
GCCGGAGTACCAGCGTGAGCATGGCACCCCAAAATGAATAACTGATCGGCCCTGGAGGGGGTGAGGGGAAGGTTGTGGGGCCGTTCGACTTGCGGGTATGATGGGGGCTCGGTGACCGATACCTTTCCCCTTCGATAACCTCTCCCAGGAGCCCACGCCCATGCGGGTATTGCTGGCAAGTCCCCGCGGTTTTTGTGCTGGCGTGAACATGGCCATCGAGGCGCTGGAGCTGGCCATCCGGTCGCTTCCCGGGCCGATTTATGTCTACCACGAAATCGTCCACAACAAATATGTGGTGAATCGGTTCCGCGAGCAGGGCGTGATCTTTGTCGACGACCTGGCTGAACTTCCACTGGGGGCCACGCTGTTGTTCTCGGCCCACGGGGTCTCGCCCGAAGTTCGCCGCCTCGCCCGAGAGCGGAAGTTGCGAGCCGTCGACGCCACTTGCCCTCTGGTAACCAAGGTACACCTGGAAGCGATCAAATACGCCAGCCAAGGGTTCACGATTTTTCTGATCGGTCACGAAGGGCACGACGAAGTTTTGGGGACCATGGGCGAAGCACCCGAGGCCATCGTGTTGGTGGAAACCCCCGAAGATGTTGCTCGACTTGTTGTGGCCGACGAATCGAAAGTCGCCTATTTGACGCAAACGACGCTGAGCGTCGACGATGCGAACCGGATTATTTCCTGCTTGCGCGAACGGTTCCCCCAAATCGCATCGCCCCCCAAGGACGACATTTGCTACGCCACCCAGAATCGCCAGGAAGCAGTTGCCTTGCTCTCTGCCGAAGCGGATCTCACGCTCGTCTTGGGAAGCCAAAACAGCTCCAACAGCCAGCGGCTGGCTGAGTTGTCGCGGGAGCGCTCGGTCGCGGCGCATTTGATCGACGGCGTCGAGGACATCGATCCGAACTGGTTCGACGGGGTCGAAACCGTCTTGGTCACCGCCGGGGCCAGTGCCCCCGAGGTAGTCGTCGAGGCGGTTCTCGATTTTCTCAGCGTACGATTCGACGCAACGGTCGAGGTGCGTTCGCTGCGGAGCGAAGATGTGTCGTTCCCGTTGCCACGCGAATTGCGGAATGTGGGAGTGGGTTAACTCTTACTCGGTCACTGGAAAGGCATTTTACTGTGTTCTTAAAACACTTGAACACCGTCTGCTACACCATCTGCATCGTGTGTATTATCGCCGGTGTGATCTTGGCACTCAGCCTGATTTGGGGTGGCTGGGAAAACGAGTTCGTATGGAAAGGATTCCTGACGATTGGTGTGTTCTTCCTAGCATCGGCACTGACACTGAGCGTGAATAAGATGATCGAACCAAAAGTCAACGACCGGGAGTGATTGGAGTCGTGCAACCCCAGCCGGAAGACCACGACTTCCGGGAATCCCGGACCCAGGTGTGGGTCCGGCTAGGGGCTATTGGTGTAGGCCCAGGGAGCGGCATTCGTGATACCAACGAAAGGCAGCTTCGACATCCGCTTCTGCTTCCGAAGTGAAGATCAGTCGAGTACTCATGTGCGATCGAGAAGTCGCTGTTTCACGATTTCCCAACAAGAACCACTTTCGGGATTGGTTCGAAGCGTTTCCAATCGGCGGTCGAGCTCCAACTTTTGCTCTTCCGTAAGTGAAATGTTGCCCACATCCTTGGCAATGCTATTCCAGAGTTGTTCGACCAAGAGGAGGCGTTCGTTAACAGGTAGATTTGTGATTTCCAGAGGTAAAATCGAATCACTCATATAGACATCTCCTAAGAACGACATGAGACCTCGTTCATTGTACCCAAAGCACCCCCATGATATCGTCGAAATTCACCAGAAAATCACGCTGGAGTCCGGCAAGATTTCGCCTCTGGAGTAGCTTAAGTGGAGCAGGCCCCGGGAATCCCGGACCCAGGCTTGGGTCCGGAGGGAGGCTATTTGTGGAGCCCCAG
This sequence comes from uncultured Planctomycetaceae bacterium, assembly GCA_937860165.1. GTDB lineage: Bacteria > Planctomycetota > Planctomycetia > Pirellulales > Lacipirellulaceae > Bythopirellula. The sequence continues at coordinate 12,990 of CALMBE010000147.1, read as the reverse complement.
GGTCTTCCATAAAAAGGCCCAGCAGTCGGCGACTTCCTCGATTTTTTTGGTGGTCGGCGTGCCGGCGCCGTGACCAGCGCGAGTTTCGATCCGTAACAAAATCGGTGCTGGACCCGACTGCGCACGTTGCAATGCCGCACCGAATTTGAAACTGTGCATCGGCACCACGCGGTCGTCAGTATCGGCGGTGAGAATCATCGTGGGGGGGTATTGGGTCCCCGGTTTCACGTTGTGATAGGGCGAATAGGCCAGCAGCGCGCGGAACTGCTCGGGGTCGTCGACCGTGCCGAATTCGTCTCGCCAGAAGTGACCCGCCGTGAAATTCTGATAACGGAGCATGTCGAGAACCCCAACACTCGCCAACGAAGCCCCAAAAAGCTGCGGGCGCTGCGTGATCGCGGCACCCACTAACAGTCCGCCGTTGCTCCCCCCCATGATGGCAAGCTTTCCGGCAAAGGTGTATTTTTCTGCAATCAACCACTCCGCGGCCGCGATGAAATCGTCGAACACGTTTTGTTTCTGGAGCGTCTTGCCGGCTTGGTGCCACGCTTCGCCATACTCGCCACCACCCCGCAGATTGGGCACGGCTACCACTCCCCCCATTTCCATCCATGTGGCATAGCCCACGGAGAAAGCCGGGGTGAGTGAAATACTGAATCCACCATATCCGTACAGCAAGGTCGGCTGCTGGCCATTGCGTTCGAGGCCCTTGCGATGTGACACGATGATCGGCACACGGGTACCATCTTTGCTGGTGAAAAACGCTTGGCGGGACTCGTATTGCGAAGAGTCGAAGTCTACTTTAGGTTGGCGAATGACTTCACTCTTTCCTGTGGCAAGATCCAGCCGATAGATGCTCGCGGGGGTGGTATAACTGGTGAAGGAATAGAAAGTCTCGGTATCCGATTGTCGCCCGACAAAGCCATCGGCCGAACCGACTCCCGGGAGTTCGATTTCGCGGAGCAGCTTCCCGGCGAGATCGAAACTGCGCACCTGCGAAACCACATCTTTCAAATAATTGGCCACAATCTGGTCTCGAAACAGGCAAGCTCCTTCGAGAGTAGCAGCGCTGGCCGGGATGATTTCAGAGAGGTGTTCGCGGCCCGGTTGATTGACATCCATGGTGACAACGCGCTTGGTGGGGGCCTCGAAATCGGTGAGCAAGTACAGCTTATCCCCCACACTTCCCAGCGCCCAAAACTGATTGTCAAAGTCCTCCACCAGCGGTCGGAAAGGCGCATCGACTGGTTCATCAACACGGCGGTACCACAACTGATTCTGCGGATCGGTGCTGCGTAATATCGTGAGTACCAAGAAGCGATTGTCTTCTGTGCGGTCGAGCCCGAAACTCCAGGTCGGTTTGTCGGGACGACTGTAGACGAGTGTGTCGGCCGACTGGGGATCGCCCAAACGATGAAAATAGTAAGCAGGATCGGTGGCCAGCGCCTGGTGCTGTTCGCCAGTCTCAGGCTGCGGGTAACGGATGTAGTAAAACCCCGAACTCTCGGCATTCCACTCGATACCACCCCAGCGGGTCCATTCCAACTTATCTTCTAGCCGTTTTCCCGTCGCCACATCCACGATGTACACCGTGGTCCAATCCGAACCCGCCTCCTTGCGGCCGTAGGCCAAGTAGCGGCCATCTTCACTCTCGGCCGTGTACCCCAAGGAAACCGTGCCATCCTCGGACCAAGTGTTCGGGTCCAGCAGCACGCGACCTTCACCGGCATAGCTATCGGCCACGTACAACACGGCTTGGTTTTGCAGGCCGTCGTTTTTCAGATAAAAGTATCTTTCGGCGGTAGCAGTCGGAACCGTATAGCGCTCGAAATTCCAGAGTCTGGTAAGTCGTTCTTCGATAGCAGCCCGCTCGGGGATCGCTGTGAGAAACTTGTTCGTGACGACATTTTGCGTCGCCACCCAGTCGGCGACTTCTTTCTCGCTGCGGACATCCCCTTCGAGCCAGCGATAAGGGTCCGCGACCTGGACACCATGAAAGGTGTCGACCTGATCCCCACGCCGCGATTCGGGGTAAACCATCACAGAGTCTTCTCCAAGGCACGGGGCGAAACCGACGAGCGAAAGCGCCACCGCAAGAGTGCGAACTAGCGAACCGTGGAACATGGCGATACTCCGTAGATGCATTCAGGACAATTGCGAACCTAGATGCTGGTTCGCCCTAGCCGGAGGAACACTTTCCTCCGGGACTCCCGGACCAAGGTGTTAGTCCGACTAGGGTGGCAGCGAGCTTTGACAGATAGCATAGTGCGAGTGCTCACGGAGCGAAAGCAGGCGAATATCGGGCGAGTGTCCCTTGTTTTGGAATCTGTATTCGCAAGTCCGACGAACATCAGGCGGAACGAGTCACTCGCCAATCGGCCGCATAGTTGCGTAGAGGTCAAGGTCCTCGCGCTCGCCAAGAATGGCGAACAATTCGCGGATTTGGTTTAGCCCGACTCCAAAGGAAAATCCCCCTGGCAGCTCTACCACTTTGCTCCCGAGCACATAGAAGTCGGCAGTGGGGTTCTGAAAGCATAACGACTCGGCCTCAGCATCCGAAACAGGCTCTTCCTCCCGGGTGCCCAATAACTCCGTACTCCCCTGCCCTGTGGCATCGATCACGATCTCGGCTTCATAGAAAGTTTGCACTCCCACTACATTCTGAATTTCGATCCGCCAAGGGGCATCACTTTCAGGGCGCGCGACAGCCAATACTTTGCTATTCGTAAACAGTGCATCGGCAACTAAATCCGATTGGGCCAACGGGAGCAAATAGTGTTCGTGATATTCGGCAGCTGTGAGCATCGCCGAGGCAGCGGGACATGACCAATCTGGATTCTGAGCCTGAAGGGCAGCCACTCCCAGACGGGAAGCCAACTCGGCAAAACACCCCTCCATGTTCGTCCCTGCCAATTTGAAAACATTCGCCGCAGGCATGGATTCCGCCTCCAAGAGTGCGACGGGGTAACCTAAATAGCGCGCGTAGAGCGCGGCCTCCAAACCAATGGGCCCGGCTCCCAGGATCGCAATGCGCGGTTGCTCGTCGTCGTCCATCTCGGTCCACCTAACTACTCGCGCTGCGGTAACTCTTGAGAGCCCGATTAAAAACCCACCGGCTGGCGAGCACACTTCCGACGGTTGCGACCAGACCGAAGGCGGCCATCCAAGCGTACTCGGTGGACAAGGGTTTCGCCATCAATCTGGCTGGAACATTGATCACCACGAGAATCGGGATCACAAAGGTAAAAATCTGCCTAAGCGGCGTACCCCAGGTACCCTCGTAAATCTCCATCGGATAGCGGGAGAAATTCGTGATGTAGAACCAGAAGTCGTAGAGCGACTGATTCCGCCCCAGCCAAATGCTGGTCGCCGCCAACGCAATCATGATGCTGTAAAGAATAAACACCCCCATCAACACATACAGGGGGTACAGCACGACTTGCCACACCGTGAGGTCCAGCCCCTCGATCCGCGGCACGGAATAGGCCAACAGTATGAGGGCCACAAAAAAATTCCCCAGCGAAGACCAGGCCACCTTGCGCAACGAGACCAGAAATTGCGTGTCGATCGGTTTCAACAGCGCAAAGTCCAATCCACCGGTCCGCACTTGTTCGCTCAGTTCCTCGGCATTGGGCATAAAAAACGCCTGCACTAGGCTGTTCACAAACATCGTCGTGCTGATGAACACGAAAAACTGGTACTTGTCCCAATCCGCGATATGCGACGTCTTGCGATATACCAGGGCATAGAAGCCCAGATTCATGATCATCCACGAGATCGACGAAATGGTATCGATGATGAAATTCGCGCGGAAGGTCATGTCCCGCACCAAGCTGTTGCGGGCAAATGTGAGAAACACACCAAGATAGGAAGGATGGCGAGACATAATGCAAATGCGGAATTTGGATTTCGGAATGCGGAATGAAATCGCGGCTTCTAATTCCGCACTCCGCAATCTGCATTCCGCAATTCTTTCACCCTCCATATCCACTGTAGCGCCGATAGCCGGCTTGCATGGAAAATCGACACAGCACAATGAAGCCAACGGTCCAAGCGGCTTCAATCACAAGTCCCTTCACAAGCACCGCCCCTTGGACTTTGCCCAAAAACACTGCCGAGGGAAAATACGCCAAATAGGGAAACGGCGTGTAGTCGATGACCGACTTCCAAAAATCGGGCAAGAATTCTAGGGGAAACATGTGCCCCGAGAAAAAAAAGATGAACAACATGTGTACAAACAACAGCGATGACACCTCGAGAAACCAAAACGAAATCATCCCCATCGTCGCTTCCATGTAGAAACCCAACAAAAAGGACAACAAGAGTGAAACCACAAACGCCAGGAACACTTCGATGGGCGGCCAGCCGTGAAAATAGTCGCGACACAAGTAAAACACGAGGGCAAAGGGCCCGGTTGCAATTAAGTAATACACCACCTTATGGGCGGTTCGAGCGAGCAAGAGATAACTAATGAGATCGATCGGTTGGATGAGAAATTTCTTGATCTCACCCTCCCGAATTTGCCGGGCAAGCCCGGAAGCCAAGCCAGGCATACTGGAAAACGCCCGGGCTAGCATCGTGAGCAGATAATAGGCCACGACATCTTCCCGAGTAAAACCCTGGATGGTGGCCGTTCCCGCCGAGGCAAACACGGCCGTCCACAAAAAAATTTGCGTCACAATCGGCAAGAACCGCATCAGGGTCCCGAGCGCAAAATCTCCCCGATAGACCAGGCGTTCTTCGACGCAGATCTTGAATATCGTCCACCAAGTTTCAGCACGGGCAAACATAGAAGAATAAGGGAAATTCAAAGGGGGGTGGGGGGAAGGGGGAAGGGAAATCAATTTGTTATTCCCGCGCAGGCGGGAATCTATCTTATTTGGAATTCTGGATTCCCGCCTGCGCGGGAATGACAATGTAGGAACGCGAAATCTAGCCACTTACCACTTACCACTAGCCACTAGCCACTAGCCACTACCTCTTCCTTGGCTGACAGCGAAAACATTTCCGCTATCACTTCCTCCAGCGGGGGATCTTCGACGCTGATGTCTTCCAGGGTATGGTTGGCAAGTACCGCGGAAAGCACCCGGGCGATCTCGCTGCGTGCGACTCGCAGGCGGGCCTTCGGTTCTACGATCTCCAACACTTCGCCATAGCGCGACAAGTCGCCCGGCATGCGGCCATTGGCAAACAACAACGAGAGCACCTTGTGACCGCTAAAGCGATCGATGATTCCTTCCAGCGATCCATCGTACACGAGTTGCCCCCGAGCAATGATAACCACACGGCGACACAGTGCAGCGACGTCTTTCATGTAGTGGCTTGTCAGGAGCACCGTGATCTTGCGTTCTTGCTGGTAGTGTTTGAGAAATTTCTGAATGTTGTGTTGGGCGATCACATCAAGCCCAATCGTCGGCTCGTCGAGAAACAACACCTCGGGCGAGTGCAGGAGGGCCGCCGTTAGTTCCATTTTCATGCGCTCGCCGAGCGAAAGCTCCCGCACGGGCCGGCCCAAGAGATGTTGCATTTCCAATAGGTCGCACAGTTCATCACGGGTTCGGGCGAACTGGTCTGGGGGAATGCGATAGATTTTCTGGTGCAACAAGAACGATTCCTGCGCGGGCAAGTCCCACCACAGTTGATTTTTCTGTCCCATCACCAAGGCGAAGCGACGGCGATATTCATTCTCACGGAGCCACGGCGTGTGCCCCAACACGCGCGCTTCTCCCCCACTGGGGCTGATCACTCCCGAAAGGAGCTTGAGAGTGGTGGTTTTGCCCGCCCCATTGGGCCCGAGAAAGGCCACAAATTCCCCTTGGGCCACGTCCAGGTCCAAGGGTTTCAAGGCCGCCACCTCACGATAGTCCCGGTGAAAGAGACTTTGAACCGAAGCCCACAGGCCTTCGTTTTTCTGATAAACGCGATAGGATTTCTCGAGTTGGCGAATTTCAATGGCGTTCATGGGTCCTGCGATTATAGGGGGATCGCTCACCAACGGACAGAGCCCCGCAGATTGGCAACCGGTTTGCCCTACTCAGAAAACCCCTCCCGACGCCACAATGGGGGAATTCTATTTGGAACTTTCATTGCAGATATCGCTATGCCCCTTATGAAACGACTCGAGTCCTGGATCCGTCCCTGGGCGATTCCCAATCTGACGGCCATCATCATCGGTGGACAGGTACTCTTATACCTAGTGCAAATGGCACGCAACGCGGGTCACATTGGCGGCGATGCTTCTGCCAGGATTTATTTGGAACCCGCTCAGGTTCTGGAAGGTGAAGTCTGGCGACTGATTACCTTTCCCTTCGTGCCCCCCGATACTGCTTTGATTTGGGCCTTCTTTGGCTGGATGATTTTTTACTTTTTTGGTACCACCCTGGAAAACCATTGGGGCACCGTCCGATTCAATCTCTTTCTCATCATCGGCGTGCTGGCAAACATCATCGCGGCATTCGTCGCTTGGTCTTGCGGGGCCCTGGCCATCGCCAACAATGGATTCTTGTACGCCACCGTCTTCCTAGCCTTCGCGAGACTGTTTCCCCACTTCATCATCAATCTCTTTTTTGTGCTGCCGGTCCAGATTAAGTGGCTTGCACTGTTGATGTGGGCTGGTTTGGCTTATGGATTTGTTATCGGTGAGTGGATGGACCGGTTCCTGATTATCGCGTCGGTGTTCAACTACTTGGTATTCTTCGGGCGCGAACATCTGCAAGAATTGCGGCAGGGACATCGCCGGCGGTCCTTCGAAGCCCGCGCGAGAAAAACTTCTCAACCGGTCCACAAGTGCCTTGCTTGCGGGCTCGATAGCGATGCGTCGCCCAAGACTTCGTTCCGCTATTGCTCGCAGTGTGCGGGGCAGTGCTGCTATTGCCCCGAGCACATTCAGAACCACGAACACCAAACAAGCGACGAAACAGAGAAACCGGAGTTAGTCGACTCTCGTCCTCAATGAAGCGCGGAGAACTGCAAGGTCCGTCAGCTTGTAGTAGGCACACTCCGCATTCCGCCACTTTTTCGCAGGGCGATTACCAGCTTAGCCGGAGGCACACTTGCCTCCGGGAATTCCCGGAGGCAAGTGTGCCTCCGGCTAGGTTAGAACAACCCCAGGGCGTTCTTAGGCCGCAATTTCTTGGGGAATCTGCAATTCAACCAGCGGCAACAGCAGTTCCAGAGTTCGCCGCGTGGCCCCTTGTTGAGAGAGTACCAGAGACCGAGCACGCCCTGCCAATCCCACGGCCCAGGCCGGAGCGGTGAGCGCGCGTCGCACGAATTGTTCCAGTTGCTCGGTGTCGGCCACCACCACGGCCCCTTCGACCGCCAAGAGCTGCGCCACGATGTCGCGGAAGTTCCAGGTGTTCGGCCCAAAGCAAGTTGCCACGCCGTATGCCGCAGGTTCGAGCATGTTTTGCCCCCCCCGGCTGCCGAAACTGCCGCCGACAAAGCCGATCGTGGCAGTTCCCCACCACGCCCCCAGTTCTCCGATCGTATCCACCAGAATAATTGCGGAATTCGGCGTGCGGATTTCGGAATCGACGAGAGTCGAGCGGCGAGCCCAGGGAAGTCCGGATCGAGCCAGCAACTCGGCCACTTCGTCAAACCGCTGCGGATGACGCGGCACGATTGCCAATCGCAGGTGCGGAAACTCCCCGGCGAGCTTGCGAAACAACTCCAGCCCAATCGCTTCCTCAGGCGCTTGGGTGCTGCCGAATAGCAGCACGACATCGTCGTCGGATATTTTAGCCAAGTGGCGAAGTTCACGGGTGCGTGGGTTGTCGCGGTCGGTCGTGGCACCATCAAATTTCAACGAACCCGTGATATGCACGGCTTCGCTTCGAGCACCCAATTGCAGAAATCGCTCGGCAGTTTCCCGATTTTGCGCGGCAACCAAATCAACTTCACGCAGCACGCGCGCCACCAGGGGCCGGATTTTCACATAACCACGAAAACTCTTGTCGCTCAGGCGGCCATTGATGATCGCCACGGGAACACCCTGCTCTTTTGCGGCTCCGAGGAGGTTGGGCCACAATTCCAACTCGGCGAGAATCAACAACTGCGGACGAATTCGCCGCAGGGCCCGCTTGACGGCCCAGCTAAAATCCAGCGGGCAGTAGAAAACGGGATGGTCCGAGTATTTTTTGCGGGCCAGACCATAGCCGGCCTTCGTGGTGGTGGAGATCACCAATTGCCAATCGGGACGGGCAATGCGGAACTCACGGAGCGTGGTCGCCAATAGATTGACTTCTCCCACACTCACCGCATGGAGCCACACGCACGGTCGGTCCCCCGACCGCTGTGGTACTAGCCCAAGCAACTTTTCCTTAAAACCCTCGCGGTACTTTCCATGACGCAGGGCCGACCACAGAATCCACGGCGATGCGAGAGTTATCGCGCACAGATAAAGGGCATTGAATGTCCAAGCCAGGAGAAGCGACACGGGAATCCTTTCCCACGGAATGAAACTGGTTATTGTAATGTCAGAGCCGACATGAAGCGGCGTATCCAGAGTAACACGAGTCTCCGACTCGTGATTTCACGACTCGGAGAGTCGTGCCACTCTGGCATTGCCCCGAATTCTTGGCTTTGGCAGAGTTCTAGTTACAATGGAGGGACGAATTTCAACGGGCGACATCACGAAACTTGAGATAGGCTACCACCGATCATGCAGCAGCGTCGAATCAATGTCTTGGGAGTGGGCATCAGTGCAATCACGCTGGATGCGGCAGTAGCTGCGGTGCGGCAGGCGCTGGCCGAGGGTCGGCAGGGCTACGTCACCGTGACAGGCGTGCATGGTGTCTCGGAATGCCAGAGCGACCATGAGTTGCGGCGGATTCACAATGAATCGTTCCTGTCGACTCCCGATGGGATGCCGCTTACTTGGTTGGGTCGGCTCCAAGGGTTGGGACCTGCCCAGATGGACCGCGTTTACGGTCCGGATCTGATGTTGCGGGTATTTGCGGATGGTGTGGATTCCGCCGAAGGTCGCCCTCCCTTGCGACATTTTTTTTATGGAGGTCGAGACGGGGTCGCGGAAATGCTCCGGGAAAAACTCGTGGAAAAATTTCCGGCTGCTGAAATCGTGGGGACTTACACTCCGCCGTTTCGTCCGCTCACCACCGACGAAGAGCACTCCCTGGTGGAGCGGATGTGCGAGCTCCAGCCCGATTGTCTGTGGGTGGGTCTAAGCACGCCGAAGCAGGAACGCTTCATGGCCGACTTCCTGGCTCGGTACGGGGCCTCGGCAGAAGGTTCGCTGAAATTACCAGCCCCCTTGGTGATGTTTGGCGTGGGGGCTGCGTTCGATTTCCATGCGGGCCTGGTTCCGCAAGCGCCTTATTGGATGCAGCGGTCCGGGCTCGAGTGGTTTTTTCGCATGGTCAAAGAACCGCGCCGGCTCTGGCGGCGGTATCTCACGAACAACCCGCTGTTTCTGATGCGGATCGCGCTGCAACTCTCGGGGCTCAAGAAATACGAACTGCCCGAAAGTTTGACCGCGAAGCCTACCTCTTGAACCCACGGCAGCGCTATTCAAACCCTTCTTTGCGCATCACCGAATTCGCCGTGAGATTGACCTCTCCCAAGAACCACGGTGAAGGAACCCAAGTAACGTTCGCATAGGGGACGCTCACGCTCACCGTGATCATGTCACCAGCCGTGGCGGTCGCGGGATCAGGTGACACATTCACCGTGATCCCGTCGACCGAAGCCCCGGTGGCAAAGTCGCTCGCGGCGTCGACGGCCTGCGATTCCGAACCCGCGAGGGTAATGGCACTACGTGCCCCCACGCGCGAGGCATTGGTGAGAATCTGCTGTACCATCAGCGCTCGGCCAAGTTCAATACAGCCCAGCACGAGCATGAAAAACAAGGGGGCCACAATGGCGAACTCGACAGTGGCCACCCCGAGCCGAAGAGGTGCGCCTCGGCACCACCTGCCCCGCGAACGGCTTGTTCGGTTGCGAATCGTTTTGGAAGTGATCTTCATAGTAGATTCTCTCTCGGGAGAAAGAAGTCCTGCAAATGCTATTGAACAAGCACGACGGGTGAATAAACGTAGGAACTCGTCCCGGTGGTGGTCGACGGAATGATCCCAGGTCCGACAACGGGAGCAGCCTGGATCGTGACATGCTTCTTGGACATCGGACCGGTGAGTTTGACATCCATGATGCGAATCCCCATCCATTTGACGATTGTGTAGATCGCATTGTTGCCGGGGCCATTCACCGCGCTGAAAATCGGGATAATCCGCGGTTGGCCTTTGATGGCCTCCAAGTCATCCTTGACCCCGGCGCTGATGCCAGTGTCGCCGTTCAAGTAGAGTTTGCCGCACTGGTCGAACACCAAAGTGCCGCCGTGATACGCCAGGTCCGCGGCGTTTACGCCGCACAAGATTTGGCGGACAATGTCGGCGGTGCTGTTGCTGCTGCTGCCGATGTCGACGGTTCCCCGATTGCCGGGGGATCCGGTTCCTTGGGGATAGAGATTCACTTCGAGCCAGCCATCGGCCCCGCATTGAACTGCCTTGGTTTCCTGATTCCAGGTCCAGTCGTCGCTGGCGCTGCCGGCCATCCAACTGTTCCAAGTGACCAAGTCCAGCGCGAATGGCAAGAGGTCGATAGTTTGGCCATCGTTAGGGGTCGAAAATCCCTTCACGTCGCGGACCAAGGCCGCGGTTGCTTGGGCTTGGAGATTGGTCCCGTCGAGTCCAAACACTTTGCCAAAGAACATGGGGGATTGCCCGTTCAGGCTATCGTCTCGCCTCATCAACACACGAACTGCGTTGTAAGGGTTCGACGCCGAAGCGGTATCCGTGGTTAATTGCGGATTGTAGAAGTCGCTGATATTGCCGAAGACCAGGTCTCCGCCGGGCGAATTGGATTGGTTTTGATCAACGGACGGACCTGTGTTGGCGACAGCATTGCTCGTGGCATAGAGTTGGGCCGTTTGCCGCGCCGACTGTTCGCTGAGGGTAAAGTCCTCTCCGTCGGCGAGGTGCTTGGCATAGTCCCAGGCTGCGGCCATGGCAGCCGCATCGGCAGTTCGTTGCAGTTCTTCCTTGACCGAGAGGGTGTAGCCCACGTCCACGGAAAAGGCCACCATTCCGAGCATGACGATCGACAAGATCGCGGCGAGAATGGTGATCGACCCGTGGCGAAGAAATCTGTTGCTTCGAGTTCGTAATGAGATAGGAGATCGCATGGTAGAAATTTCCTTGCTGGAGGTTGTTTGATTTAAGGGTCGAGATCCGAGTCGATGTCGATGGGGGCAACCATCTCATGTACTTCACCATCGGCCGTGATCCACTTGAGGCGGGTCAAGGTGAGCGAAGAGACGCGATTGCCCGCATAGCCGATGCCCGACTGATTGAGAGAAGTCGCCGGTCGGTAGTTATTGAGCCGGCCGAGATCCGAAGGTTGCGAAAGAGAAAAGCCTTCCCCTCCGAAGTTACCCCAGGACTCGGAGTGTCCGCTCAAGACCTGAAAGCGGACTTGACCCTCGTCGAGCGAAAGCCGCTGAACCCAGGTGATCACTTCGCCATCGACAGCGATGGGAGAAGTTCTCCAGCCGTGACGCGATTCGACGCAATCGTCGCCCTGCCATTGTTGCAGTTGATACCCCCCCGGGGCATAGTCGGGATAGCTCCAGTGATTCACCGTGAAGGCAAAGAAATCTCCGTCGAGGGATTCCGTGGGAGACATGATCATCGTCACTTGGGGGGCGCTTCGATTGGCGTCGGGTCCCCCGACTTCGAGTTCCCAGTATTCTTCGATTTGGATTACATCCGAATCGTCAGCAGCACGGGTCAATGTGCCGACGGAAATCGCGAGTGTGCATGAGAGAACTGTCAGGAAATTTTGCGCAGCGCGCAGCCAAAAAGCATTCATAGTTACTTCCTCCTCTGGCGAGAGGTGGGACAAGTCGCCAGCCGTGGGTGGGATCGCCAGTGCGATTGTGGAAAAGCGTCTTATAGCATCAGGTGTCCGACAGAAAGTGTTGTCGTGAGCAATCCTGAGGAGGTCGAAAAGCAGTTTCGGGCAATTTCTCATTGCCCATTAGGAAACGTAGTTCACAATTCCTGGGTGGTCAAACGAAAAAACCAAATCAAACACCAGTTGGCACAAATCGCCCGGAATCAATCGTTTCAAATTCCAGAATCTCGGATTCCCCGTCCGGTCGGGAAGGTGTTTCCCGTTGTTCGATAAGTTGATTGAAAGTCGTGGCCAACTCTTGCCAGTAGTCATGGTCGCGGAAATGGATGGGCTCAACCGGTGTTCCGGCGACGGCCTCTTGCATCACGCGCTGCAGGCGATGGATCGGCCCCGCGAAGCGATTGGTTTGTCGCACGAGGTCGATCAGAATCACCGGTAACACGATGAGCGTGGAGAGCAGGGCCATCACGAGCATGGCAATTAACGAGGGCAAATGTGCGCGAATTTCAACTAGGGCATCCAGACCCGGTGTGACAAAAACCCATCCCAAGAAGGTCATGGCACCCACTACGAACAGGCTCAGGAGCCAATATCCAGTGGCCTTGACCAGGAGCATTCCTTGTACGGTTCGATCAACAAAAAAAGTTTTGCGATTGGCCTTAGTGGTCATGGCAATCAGAGCCCCTGGACTCAAGGTTGGTGGACTGCGTAGTAAGAACCGCCAACTCAATCCTAGTTCATAAACAGGCCTCCGATGCCCAAGGCCGGGACAGTGGTAGGGATCGTGTCGATTGGGGGCAGTCCTATTCGCTAGAAATAGCACTCAATCGTGATTCTATTGATCCTTGCGCCGTCAATGAACCTAGTCATGCCATTGGCTGTCAGCTGTCAGCTATCGGCCAGAAGCGGTTTTTTCAGGCCGACAGCCGATGGCTGATAGCCGAATTGCAAACGGGTTCATTAGCCGCGCAATGGTCAACAATTGTTGCAATGCAGGTGCGTAACCAAATGTCATCCCGAGGTACTCCGAGGGATCTGGCCAGATTTCTCGGAGTACCTCGA
>CALMBE010000146.1 GCA_937860165.1 uncultured Planctomycetaceae bacterium | reverse complement strand
TATCATTGATTTTACCACGAACTATAGCGGCCGATGCTTACGCGGAACTGACGCTACGGTCTCAACTCTGAATTGCCAAATACTGCCGAAATTCACTGCGATCACGACGCGGCCGCGGGCGCGGACCCTCGTCATTGACGGGAGACGGGCCGTAAGATAGGGGTTGATCCCGGATTCCAAGCCAAATCAAGGTGTAAAGGATGCGGAGCGCTCGCGGCGCCGCGAATGGGGCAGGGCCCCGGGACGCAGGCAACAAAAAGCGTCCGGGGCCGCGTCGCCCGTCCGGCTTCCGGCTCAGCCCGGCCAGACAGACGCTGTTCGTCGTTCTCGCGCTGGGCGGAATCGCCGCCGGATATTTCCTGGCGTATTTTAAGTACGTTTTCGATGCGGAGATGGCCCGCTTCGAATTCAAACGGAATATTCTCCGTGATCTGTGGGAGGCTACGTTCTATGCAGCATCGGCAGCAAAGAATCTTGCACCGAGTTTCGGAATAACCGATCCTAATGAAACCGTCGCTAAACGTGTCGAAAGATTGCTGCCTGATTATAGTGCCAAGTACAATAAGGCGAGGGGGATCATGCAATTCAATCAGCCATTCTATCCGAAGACACTTTATGATTCGGCGGACAAGCTGCTAATAGAGTGCTTTTCGCTTGGTAGGTTCGTTGCCGACCCCTCCCGCATGGCTTTGAAGGACGCCGAAGAACTTATCGATAATAAGATAACTCTACTCATTGAACTGAAAGACAAATTTTCTGAGGAGATTCGGGTAGATATGGAACGACCAAAATCATACGGCACGATAATGCTAATTGTTGTCTTACTTGTCACCTGTGCGTCCTTGTCGACCGCGCTCTTTTATCGGCCAGATGAGCCGCGATATCGGTATGAGAAGGTAATGTGGGGTGGCTATCAGCATGTTTTTCGAATCGACGAGCGGACCGGCGAATCGGTGCATGTAGTTGATCCAGTCAAGTTGATAAAAGAGTATTCAAAAAAGGTGGAATGATGCGTACTCCCCTCCGCTAGGTGTCACTGTCATTACCTCTGTGTGTCACTGGTTCTGCGAGTGCTTTTTACCACGACTTACCCCAATTCGGATTGTACCCGGAGGTGTCGAACCATGAAGGGTCAGGTTGTAGACTAAATGGTCAACACGATTATCGTGGCTTGGAATTCAATGTGCCGCGTCTGCCAGTGTCACAATCAGTCGTTTGCCGACTGCTTCCGCATAGCGAACTAAAGTTTCCACCGTGGGATTCACACGTTGCCCTGTTTCAAGTTTAGAAATCGCCGACCGGTCCATTCCCGTGATTTCCGTGAGGTCTGAAAGGCTGAGACCTTGCGTTTCGCGCGCGGCTTTTAGCTGTGAGAATAGCTCGTGCAACTCATCGAGAAACACCGTGCGTAGATGGTGGCGGTCGATCAAGTCAGGCAGTTCCGCATCGACCTGATCTCGAACGCCCTTATACTTGGCGGCTTCTGCCGGGGTCAGCCGACTTTGGCGGGTAATGCGTTTCATATTCGTTGCCTCCGGGGGACATCATAAGCTGTCACAGGGTAGACGGTGTCGACATCGATTTCTTCGTAGACCACCAGCAAGTGCCGGCCTGCTTTGGTGTCGCCAAAGACAACTAATCGGCCAGTGGACCGGCTAGAGTCTGAGTCGGTCGCGTTCTGAAACACCTCTTCAACTTCTTCCTGGGTAACGTCATGCAGGGCGCAGTGCCGGACGTTGCCGTTTGGGTCGTCATCGAGATCCCATAGAATCAAGTCATACGCCATGGCACCCCGCCCCTATGGAACTATAATACCACACTCAGCAACCAAAGTCAAATGAAGAAACGAAAGTAGAAGTCACCCCACGACAAATTCCACCACCAGCGGCAAGTGGTCCGACGCTTGCCGAGCGAGTCGGGTGCGGCTGGCGAAGGCGTGGTCTACCTGGAGCGGGCCGCGGAAGTACACCCGGTCTAGGGGACGCATCGGCAAGATCGCGGGGAAGGTGCGCATCATCCCTCCAGCCAAGTGAAACCCCGCTGGCTCCAAGACACGTCGTCCGAGGCTTCCCCACACGTCGTTGAAGTCGCCGCCGACGATTATCGGAGTCGTCCGCTGCGCATCGGCGAGCAAGTGGTGCTGCAAGAGCTTGCGGAGTTGGAACACGCGTTCTGGTCCGGCCAGTCCTAGGTGCACATTGGCCAACAGGAGCGACCGCGTGTGATCTCCAAGTGTGACCTTGCAACGCGCCAGCAAGGCCTGCCGCCGTTTCTTGAATCGCACTTTGAGATCGTAACTCTCGACTTCGGAAAGCGGATAGCGGCTGAGAATCGCATTGCCATACCACCCTTTTTTCAACGTCACGTTTCGCTGAAAAGCGATGTGAGCGAAACCAAGCTCCGCAGCCAGCTTCTCCGCTTGACGGTGGTGCCGCGAGCGCGGGACATCGTGGTCGACTTCCTGCAGAAAGGCGATATCTGGCTCCAAATGAACCAGGGTTTCCAGAATCCGCTCGGGCCGATAGCGGCGATCCCGCCCGCCGATTCCCTTGTGGATGTTGTAAGTGACGATTCGCAGATGCATGTCGACATAATAGTCGTGTGCGGAGGACTTCGGCTAGGACGTGCAGAGCGGTCAACTCGCAATCACAATCATGTTCCTACTCGGTGAGGAATGTCCATGGTAACGACTTCGGAGAGATCGAGTTTATGGCTCGCATTGTCGATGTCGATACCTACTAGATGCCCCGCTTCGTCGTAGTCGAGAACGACCCCTTCCGAAATTTCACGACTCTCGAAACTTGACTTGATCGCCAAATCGATGTAAAGCGAGTCGGTTTCGGGGTAATAGTTGAGCTTCATGGTTTGAACCCTCGATCCGGAAAGGCATTGTGGATCGTCAATTTATCTTCAAGTGTAACGACGCGTAAATACCGCCCATCAAGCTCTGGTACGGAAGCCCAGTATCGAAAGCGATTGTTCTCTTGCGGCTCACTGCGTATGGGTTGAACCACGACGCGAACACACATATCTTTGGTGAGGTATGGCCGCTTCCGAAGAACCTCATTTTCAAAATACTGAGTGAATCGGTAACTGGGCATTCACTCAGTCTAATCTAGAGACCCACCCTGAAGTATAGCTGCTGGAATTGAAATGACCACTGTTCAAGCCGCACGGCGTTCTTCGGCACGGGGAGCCGTAACAGAAGTCCGATTGCCAAGCCGTTTGCGGCTGAGGTGGTTGGCAAAGTCGAGCAGCCCGGGGAAGAATCGCTTCGTGTAGTAGGCCAACTTGGCATACGGCTGCACAACGACCAGGGCTTCGTTGCGGCGGATGGCTCGTATCGCTCGGTCGGCGACGG
>CALMBE010000145.1 GCA_937860165.1 uncultured Planctomycetaceae bacterium | reverse complement strand
GCCGGAGTACCAGCGTGGGCATGGCACCCCACAGTGAAAAAGTGATCGGCCCTGGTTCATCCGTGGCCCATTCTACTATTAAGAGGAAAGCATAGAACACGGATGAACACGGATTTTACACGGCCATTGCGAGCGCAACTGCTCGCAGGGATCATTCCGCCACGGCCTCGACAAGCACTTGTTCGTAGACAGCTTTCGCTTGATCGTAAGCCGATCTTGCATCCTCGCGTTCTGCTTCTCGGATCTGATCCTTTTTTGAATTCCAACAAACTTCGACGGCGTCGCGACACCACAGGGCACTGCGACGGCTGGCGCGGATCGGTTGTCCATCGACGACAACAAATACGGGATTGGTATGCACCGAGGGGAGCACGCGCACGGCGACCCAGCTCGAATAAGGGATGTCGATGTCGAATTCACAAAGCTGGATCGAGCCGTCCGCTTCAATTTCGCGACTGGCAACGGGTTGGCCGTTCACGATGACTTCTACCAGAACCTGTCGCGTGTCGCCGATGCGACATCGTTCAATGTGCCAGTAGGGCTTTTCGTCGAGGCGCGAGTTGCGAATAGATTCTGTCAGCTCCGTGGGAGATTTTGCCAGGAGCGCCACCGCCTCAAAGCTGACTTTCACTTTCCCAGTGCTCTTCAGATCCAGTTCGCTGATTTGTTCATTCGATCCGAGTTCTCCAACGGCGACGTCATTGACTCGGAAATCAAAGATATGACTCTTGCCATCGCCGCAATAGCTGCGTCCATGGCAGACACCACGCACCCAATTATCGAAGGTTAAGGGCTCCCCGGGTAGCAGTTTGACATACACCCGCCCGAGCCCTACTTTGTCGTCATAGATACAGGGAAAGTCCGTTTCGCCGCTAATGCGTGTACGCCTGCCGCAGTTGAGCGTGTGGTACCAGATATTGAGTTCCCACGTCGAGGGCGTATTGACGGAGGAAATAAAATCACACATGTCATGAGCGGCGGTCACGATGTATTCGTTCGCACCAATTCCATCAAAAGGTGGCATGGCGTAATCAGGGAGTATGTCTGCAGCTCGTTGGCGCGCGTTTGCACGTTCGATTTTCGTGGCAAGCTTACGATCATGATCTGTATAGGGATCGAGTCGGCTACCATCCCGACCGTAATCAGGAAGACCCAGCCCCCAACCGCTATGGGCATACCCAACCACGGCACCCTGTTGCTTGGCCCACTGGAGAATCGGGAGCGTCCAACTTGGCCATTCCTCGAGCAGGGTAGTGCCGGGGTAATCGTCCTCAGTCAGGCGCAGCAAGCACAGGTGACCTGCATGGGACGACGGAAAGCCGCTGACCTCTACGTCGTAGCGCATCAGATATCTTAGTTGGGACAATGCGGACGCCTTCCCTTCAAAGTTTTTCTTTTGCGAATACCAACTGGGTCCCCACGTGAGTACGCAACCAACATTGAGATCTTCACCCAAGATGTGACGCATCATGTCTTGGGGGCCGACTCCCTCGGTCGGGCTGTCGTAATGGGAGCAACCCGCGGCGTGAATGTGATGATCGCCTGAAATCCAGCCACGTTGAGCCGGATGGACCCAACGTTCGAGATGGAAATCAATACTTTGGTCAGCGGAATCTTCGACCGAAAAGTTTCGCTGTTGCTCAAGGTATTCTGGTCCACGCGACACGGTCGCTACATATTCGCCTGGGGGAAGTTGGATCGTTTCGCCGTCAGCGCGATAGACCTGGTTGTGAAAGAAAAAGTCTGGTGCGAGCCGCCGGGCAGGATTGGGATAAACTCGGCCCAGCGGATCACGAATTTCAAAGGCTGCCGAAGTGAGAGACCCATCGAAGTCCTTCACCCCCATGGTGACCGTGGCAGAAGGGAGGCACTGGAACAGGATCGGGACGCTATCGCGGAAACCCAGATCTTGAGTTCCCTGACCAACATTGAAAGCTATCGTGGCCTCCCGCCTCCCGGCATCGCGGCTAAAGAGTTGGATAATGCGGTATTCGAGTAAGAGACCCGAAAGTCGCGGCTTGAGTGGTTGCCGATTCACCATTTCAATCTCAAAAAATCGAGACGGCAATTCGTCGGGCGTGACGAGTTTCTCGTCGGTCATCGGGCGTTGTCTTTCGCCGGTACCTTTTGCATACATGGGGGCGTTGTTAGGGCTCATGGCTCTGAGTTCGGGATTGATACCTGCCTCATTCCGCACCTTGATCAGAAACGTCCGCCAGCCCTGCTGGATCAGTTCTTTCTTCGCCGGACCCTCCTGTACTTTGACGCGGCTCTCCGGGTTGATATGTACTTCGGCCAAGGTTAGCGAGTCGAGTACGCGTTGGATGCCCCGGAGGGACATGTCTTTTTCTTTCTCATCAAACGCCTGGAGAAGTTGTTGCTTTTGGTCGGCCTTAAGAGGCGCTCCGACAAACTGCAGTGCCTCGACTAGTCGCTCAGTTGCCGCCATAAGGGGCTGTTTCTCGACATTGGTAACAATCTCAAGTTCTTGCGCAGGGACAGCCCGCACGAGAGTAATCGCAAGTATCGAACAAAGCAGCAAGGATCGCGGAGAAAAGCTTTTCATGGCATTGACCTAAGATAGAATGAAAGATCTGAGCGAATTTCAAACCTGCGAGAGAAAAAAAGGGATGATGTCCCGGTCGCGACTTATTTTGGTATTCTCACAGTACCACGTCAAACTTATTCGATCGACGATGTGGTGTCAACGAGCAGGAGGACTGCAAAGTCAGTTGAGGCTTCCCTTAAGCGATGACTCAAAAATAACTTCCGTAGACTACGCCAACGGCGTTTCAGCTTTCAGCCCA
>CALMBE010000144.1 GCA_937860165.1 uncultured Planctomycetaceae bacterium | reverse complement strand
TTACCCGGGGGTGGGTCATGCCGGCACTATGGGGTACCTTGTTCCGGCCATTCCGACTCATTTCGGGATTGACGAAAAACTCAAGGCACTCCCGTTATATTGTCTGCATTTTACCTATCTTTACAGGTTTACGCTTATCCCGCTGGGATGTTTTGCTCTTATTAGGTAAGCTCTACAACGTCGAGCTAGCTGGGCAAGATAAACGTGGCACCTGAGTCGATAAATCAGTACATTCCGTCACGTCGCCCTGTCGTGCCTAGCCCGCATCCCTCCACGACCCATACCAGGTAGGCCCATCGTGCAAATTGAATTTATCCGCGTACTTTCTCTGCGCCCCCTTCCTGCCTGCCTCAGCCTTGTCGCCGCGGGAATTCTCCAGGTCTTGACCGGCCTTAGTTTGGCCTCAGCCGCGATCCCCAGCGACCAATTGATGCCTCCCGAGACCCGCGGATTTGCCTCGGTCATCGATGTCAACCAGTTGGTCGAGAATTGGCACCAAACCCAACTGGGCCAGCTGGTGCAAGACGATGCGATGCGACCTTTCATCGAGGACATGCAGAAACAACTCGAACGTAAAGTCTCGGGGGTCCAAGATAAACTAGGGATCACACTGAGCGATTTGCAATATGTCGCCGGTGGGGAAATCGGCATGGGGATGATCGAGATCCCGGGGTCCCGGGCTGCGGTGGCTTTGACGGTAGACACGACCGATCACCATCGCCAACTCGAGACCCTCCTGGCAAGCGTCGACAAGGAGCTTGTTAAGCGCGGAGCAACCAAGAGCACCAACGATCAAGCGGGCGTGACGATTACAACCTACAAGATCCCGCCCCAAAAAGAAGGGGACGTTGCTCGACAAGCAGTTTACTTTGTCAAAGACAATATCCTGTGTGCCTGTGACAGTGCTCAACAATTGATCGCAATGCTTCAGCGATTCGAGGATAAATCGGGGGGGTTGTCGGAAGTTGTTGCTTATCAACAAACCATGCGGCGCTGTCTCAAAGAGGCGGATAGCTTAGTGCCCGACGTACGCTGGTTTGCCGATCCGTTTGGCTATGCCCGCTGCGCGCGTTCCCTCGAATCCGCCAATGTAAAACATCCTGGCAAGGATTACGTAAAAATCATGCGGGAACAAGGTTTCGATGCCGTTCAGGCCGTGGGTGGTTTTGTAAACCTCTCGGTGGGCGGGAATTTTGAGCTCCTGCATCGCACGGCAGTGTACGCTCCGCCGATTGCCGGAGAACCCGACAAGTATCGCCTCGCGATGCGTATGATGAAATTCCCCAATCAAGCAGAAATGGATGCCCAGGATTGGCTCCCTCGCAAACTGGCGACCTACCGCACGTTTAACCTCGATTTGGACCACTCGTTCCAGTTTTTTGGCTCGCTGTTCGATGCGATTGCTGGCTACGAAGATGCGTTCAATGGCGTACTCGAGGGTCTGGAGCGCGATCCTTATGGTCCCCAAGTGGATGTCCAGAAAGATTTCGTCGATCACCTTGGTCAGCGGGTCGTTCTAGTGACCGATTACGAACTCCCCATCACGACCAAGAGCGAACGCTTTATGATTGTGGTGGAAGTCTCGGATGAAAAGGCGATTGCCAAAACCGTTGAAAAATTCATGAAAAGCGATCCCAACGCCACCAGTTCCGAATTTGAAGGGAAGCTGATTTGGGAAATTCGTGAACCTGAGGCGGACATTCCCGATATCGAAATCGCTGTGAGCGATCTAGAAGGCTTGCTGGAAGAATCGGGCGAAGAACAGAGTGACAGTGGATTTGAAGGGACAGCCCTCGCTTCCTCGGCTGTGTCTGTGACGCGCGGACACTTGTTCATCGCGTCGCACAGCGATTTTCTCCGTCAGGTGCTTTCCGCCGAAAAGAGCGAAGACGAACTGCAAAATGCGGGGGACTATCGGGAAGTCGAGAATGTCATGTCAAAATTGCTACCTGGGCCGATCTCGGCGAAGTTCTTTGTGAGAACCGACGAAGCCTACCGCCCGGTGTACGACCTACTGCGTCAAGGCAAGATGCCCGAATCGGAAACCATCCTGGGGCGCCTCCTGAACCGCATGCTCACCCCTCCGGAAAACGAAGACGAAGGTATTCCGCGAGAACAAAAAATCGACGGCCACAAACTGCCTGAATTCGAGATGGTGCGGCGGTACTTTGGTCCTTCGGGTACCTTGGTTCGCTCGGATGAAGATGGCTGGTTTGTTGTCGGTGCGACGCTCACCAAGATCGCTCCACAAGCCCGTGCCACCAATTCGCAACTCTCGAGCGGAATCAATACCGTTCGCTAAGCTCGTTGCAACCTAGCCGAGGCACACTTGCCTCCGGGCTCTTTCCCGGAGGTAGGTGTACCTCCGGCTGAGGGAAGTTGTCACTCCACCATTCAACCCGTCAAGGCGACAGCTTTCCAGACTGTCGCCTTGACGCCTTGGTCGGTCATCTTCGCACGGTCACCCTAGGACGTAGGCCGGAACAAGGTACTCCGCAGTTCCGGCAATTCTGTAGCTCGGGTGCCATGCCCACGCTGGTACTCCGGCGTGGGCATGTGAAACGTCGCGAATACATGGCCACTGCGGAGTACCGCCGTGGCCATGGCACCCTTAATCATGCTGGCCTCTCTGAGGCCGGAGGTTCGGGCTGCTGCATCACGGCACCTGCAATTTCGCCCAGAAGGGGCGTTGCAGATCGGCGCGGGTGCGGGCGTCTTCCACCAGCACTTCTAGATTCGGCTGCGAGTCTCCTGTCACGCGGTTGCCGTTGAGTGTAACCCGAATCGGTTGCGAAAAATTGACCATCTCGGGCCGCAACCAAATCGTGGTTTCGGCACATGCCGTGCGGGCCGTGAGATGGTTGCCGTTGAGGATTCGCCCTTCGACCTTGGTCGGTCGCGCGTTGCGTGCTGGCCAGTTGCCGGGGAGCACGGTGTTGGGAAAGTCGCGGCCCTCGATCCACCAAAAGAAGTTGTCCCAGGGTCGCATCGTGCTGCAAGCGAAGTCCGCCGGAGGCCAGGTGCGTTTGTGTCGCGTCATCCAGGCGAAGCATTCCAAGATTTCATCGTGGAAGGGTTCATACCCGCGGCCACGAAACTCGACGACCGTGGCGTCGAACTCTTTTTTCAAATACTGGTCGAAGAGCTGCGAGTTTTGTTTCATCTTTCGCCCATCGAGTTCGCCGCAGACAAAGTAGAACGGCACATAGGCCGCGTTTTCCCAATAATGCTGCACGAATTTCTCGGTCTGATTGAATTGGGCAACAAAGGGAATCACGCCGGCCCAGAGGTCCGGATGGGATTGGGCAAAGTCCCAGGCTGCGTCGCCCCCGATGCCGTGACCCGAGAGAAACACGCGATCCGTATCGATGCTCAATCGGCGACCGATATCACGAAGGACTGTGAGTACGGCCTCGTGCTCGCGGAGTGAATACTCGTAGTCGTATTGTTGCGGCTTGAGCCAATCAATCGCCACCACGATCACTCCGTGACGCATGGACTGCCCCTGTCGCGGGCCGAGGGACTTGTCCTGCTCATCGCGACGGAGCGAACCGGCCCAGAATTCAAGTTCCTGCTGCGGAGAATTGTAGGCCCCGTTGAGCACGATCAACGTGGGGTATCGCCGCATGGGGTCATATTCGGGAGGCAATTGCACAAGGTACGGAAAGTTCCCATTCTCGCTCTGGCCACGGGCGGTCAATTCGTACGCACCCCCGCCCAAGTCGGCACTACGGGGAATCTCCCAAGGGGGTGTCATGTGCGCTAGCAAACCGGCGACGCGCGGCACGGTTACCCCCTGTACGGAGCGGATCGATTCCAACAACGTGGTGCGTTCGTGGGCCTGCGGCTCATTGAGATACTGGCGCAGGACCAACCGCACGTTGGCCAGGGGAATCGCTTCGTCGAGATTCTGCACCGCCTCGCCAGCGCCCATCAGCCACCCCGAGATCGCCAGCGCCGTCTTTTGCTCCGCCGAGAGGCTAGATCGGA
>CALMBE010000143.1 GCA_937860165.1 uncultured Planctomycetaceae bacterium | reverse complement strand
TCGGTGTACAGACCAAAGGCAGCCAGCCTTGAAATGCGGAAGTTATTCTTGAGTCACTCCTAAGCTCAGCGCGTGGGCAACCGCTTCACTTTGCACAGCCATTTCTTTTGGTTCGCAGCCCGACCGCATTTGGTGCAGATGAAAGCCGGAGCGGACACGATTTGCGTCAACAATTGGTAGTGGTCCTCCAATTGGTGCTTCGTCCAATGGCACAATTCCTTGCAGGGTTCGTGTTTTTCGCCCATGATCGCAGACCCGCTGAGGATTTTTTCGCCCCTGGTGAGCATTGTACCCATTCCCTATTATATCGGGCAGTGCTGGATCGTTTGCCCGTTGGCAGTTTGCTGTAAAGGCGATGGATGACTCTTCCCCGCAGTCCCGAACTAATGCGCCCTGCCGATACCGGCTTACTGGTGATCGATGTGCAGAACCGACTCCTCGCCGTGCAGCCCGAGCGTAAGCGAATTGTCTGGAATATCCGGCGGCTCCTGGACGGTGCGAAAATCCTCGGTGTGCGTAGTGCATGTACAGAACAAGTTCCCGAAAAGCTTGGCCCCACCGAGGCCTCACTGACCGAACGTCTCACTGCCCCGGCTGAGAGCAAGGTCACGTTTAGCTGTGGTTCCTGCGGCGAAATCTTTGGTACTTGGCGCGACCTAGGCATTCATCGCGTACTGGTCACAGGGATCGAAACCCACGTCTGCGTGCAACAGACCGTGCTCGACCTCTTAGCCGCCGGCTTCCAAGTGCTCGTCGCCGTGGATGCGGTCGGATCACGTAATGCAATCGATCACGACATCGCACTCCGCCGCCTGGAATCCTCGGGCGCCTTGCTGACCACCACCGAAGCCGCGCTCTTCGAATGGTGCGAGGTAGCGGGGACGGCGGAGTTCAAGGCGATTAGTGCGTTGGCCAAGGAACGGATTGGAGTAGTGCCTCACCGGAAGTGAGAATAAAGTCTCCGTATTGAGTGCAGTTTTCAGGAAGAAATACCTGTGAACCACAACGGCACAACGGGCACGACGAATTGAATCAGAGGGGCTGGTTTAGGGAGTTGGGGACTGGGAAAAAAATCCTTCATTCCGCAAAGACGGAAACCCTGTTCTGAGGATTTCTCTTACGTCCAACGACATACGACTTTCTCCACGTCGAGCCCTTCGTGTCGTCGTGCCGTCGTGGTTCAAATAGTCTCCGCCCAACCCCCAGCCCCTTCCAATTCGTCGAGGTGATTCAATTTTGGGGCACATATAAACCGCTAGATTCAACTGTACTTTCGTGGTATACTTGCAGCATGAACTCCACAGCCGACACCATGATTCTTGACAAGATTCTTGACCCATTGGCAAGTGCCTTGACGCCAGACATGGCTCGGACAATTGTTGCTTTGCGAGCTGACGCTGAAACTCAGGCAATGATCGACCAGTTGGGTGACAAAGCCAACGAGGGAGCCCTCACCGAGTCTGAGCATCGACAGTACGAGACGTATGTTCGGGCTGGTACGCTGGTCTCCATCCTGCAAGCTAAGGCTAGAAAGTTGATCTCCAATGGAAACGCTGGCTAATGGACGCCACGCTGCGTGAATTTGTTTGGAGTCGGGCAGTGAAGTTTCCGATCTAAGCGACTTAGTCACACCTTCCACCCAGCCGCTTCCTCGCCATCCAGCCGAAGCGTTAAGCATTTCGCGCTGCCGCCGGCTTTCACGAATTCACTCAGGGGTGTATCGACTGGGTTGTAGTCGAGTGAGCGGAGCAAGCTGTGCAATTCGGGGCAACCCGTGTTGGTAATCACTGACTTGCCGACCACCACGGCATTGCAGGCAAAATTGCGGGCTTCGACTTCGGCCACTTCATGCAAATGAGGGACATTTTCGGCCAGAACCCGCCTGCCGTAATCATCGAATGCAGCGGGAAAGTAAATCGCTTCGTCAGGCGCAAGCGGGCAAAAGCACGTGTCGAGGTGATAATAGTAGGGATCGACCAACTCAAGCGGCAGCACCCGTACGCCGAGCAACTCGACAATCGCTTGATGGCCCCGGGCGTCGCTCCGCATCCGATAGCCGGCGAATAACGTGTCGCCACAGAACAAGGCATCCCCCGCCCCCTCGAACGAAAAATTCGGCGGCGGGGCGATTACTTCCCAGCCGTTCGCTTCCAGCCAAGCTCGAAAATGGACCTCCTCCCCTTGTCGCTGGGCGTGCTTGAAATGAGCCAGCACGGCCCGCTTGCCAAAGACAAGAGCCGCATTCGCGGTAAACACCAAATCGGGAAGCCCGGCGACGGGCACGACTTCCGCAATCGTGGACCCAGTCTTTTCGAGGATTGCGCGGAGGTCAGCCCATTGTTGGTTGGCAAGCGCGTGATCCGCCTGCCGAGCGGTGCTCATCCAAGGATTGATTTCGTACTCGATCCCGTAAAACTGTGGCGGGCACATCAGAATCTGGGGAGTTGACATCAAAAATCACTTCCAAAAAACATAGAACACGGATTGACGCAGATCGAACAGATTTTCGCGGATAAGCCTCCGACTAAAATCTGCGTACATCCGTCCGATCCGCGTTCATCAGTGTTCTATTAATTCTTCTCCAATCGTTTTACCTCTTCGACAAGTGCCCGCAGGAAGGGTTCCACGTCGGTCACGAGTCCCACGGTTTGGAAACTACCCCGGTCATTGAGTTTAATCACCGTCGAGGGGTTGATATCCACGCACACCACCTTCACGCTTGCCGGCAACAGATTGCCCACGGCGATCGAATGCAGAGTCGTGGCGATCATCAGGCAGAAACTCACATCCCGAATCGCCAGTCGCATTTGCCGCTGGTTTTCCAGGGCGTCGGTAATAACGTCCGGCAAGGGGCCATCGTCGCGTATGCTGCCGGCCAGCAGGAATTCGACCCCATTCTTTACGCACTCATACATGATCCCCGAGGTGATTATTCCCTGCTCGACCGCTTTCCGAATCGAACCCACGCGACGTACGCGGTTGATCGCCCGCAAGTGATGTTCGTGCCCCGCGTCGGCCAAACTTCCTTCGCGGAGATTCACACCTAGACTGGTTCCAAACAGTGACTGTTCAATGTCGTGGGTTGCTAGGGCATTGCCCGCGAAAAGTTTGTGGATGTAACCCCCCCGGATCAACTCGCACACCAATTCACCGCTGCCGGTATGCACGATGGCAGGCCCCCCTACCAGGAGCGACTTTCCTGCCGACTTGCGATGGGCGTACAACAGCTCCGCGATCTGCCGAATTACTACTCCCTTAGGCTTCTCGGTAGACACGGCACTATTCATGAATCCGAACGCGTGACCTTGTCGTGTTCGCTCGAGCGGAAAGACCCGCACCCCGGCGTGCCCCACGACAATTGGCATTCCCACTTTCACATCGGTCATCGGCACACAGCGTGCTTGGCCACCCTTGTGGTTCACGGAGATTCCGCAATCCATTTCCTGATCGGCGACCGGTTGCCATTTCCCCGCCAATCGCACCTCGGTCTGTTGGTTGGTGGTGCTGTAGAAACCTTCCGGAAAGGTTCCGGGGATGTCCGCTTCGATTACCTGGCAATCGCTCGCCAAGGTAGCCACAGCCCCGTGATCTGCGATCTGGGCAAGAATTGTCTGAAGCAAGTGGTCCGTCGCCGCCCGCACCTGTACCAAGGCGAAGCTAGGATCCGTGCGTTCCTGACCGATGCTAATGTTCTTGATCGCAAAACTCCCACCGAGGTTGGTGATGCAGTCCAGTACTTTGGGCAAGATGAGGCTGTCGATAATATGCCCGCGGACTTCGACATCTTCCTCAAAACCATGCGGCTGGGGGGAATTTTCGAGGGGTAGTTCAGGGTGTTGTTCGGCCACTGTCGAGGGGTTCCTATCGAGCAAGTCGGACAGGCAATCGTAATTCGGATTCCAGGGATTCTAATCGTTTCCCGCCTGACTGCGGAGTCCAACCGCAAATCAGCCTATTTTCCAATCTATCCGAGATCGAGAGCGCGACACTTTCGTAGGGGTGGCTTCTAGCCGCCGAATAAACCGGAATTTGGCGGCTGGAAGCCACCCCTACCTGAAAGGTTCGACCCACAGCCTATTCGAGAGTGTGTCTTTTCGTTTTGTCACGAAAGTCGTATATTGAGGGTCTGTATTTCAAGAATAATCAAGAACCGGTGGTGCCAGACGTCGGCGAACCGAGTTACATACTTCACCACAAAAGCGTACGGATCGAAAATGACGGCTGAAAACGAAGAAAAATCACCCTGGGATTCCTTGGTAAGTGAGTTGGGTGTCGAGATCACTTCCGACGCAGTTGAACGCCGACAACCCACGCCGCAAGAAGTGAAGTCGCAAGTCGCAGTGCAATCAAAACCTGCTGCTCCCAAACCTCTCAATAGCGACTGGGATGCGCTGGCTTCGAATCTGGGGATCGAAGTTCCGAAAGAACAACTTGCGGCAACCTCTGAGCCCGCTGCTAAGAGTCCCCCCCCCAAACCTACACGACCTACTATGCCCCCTGCTCCGCAAGCGAGCCGTGAGCCTCGAGCCGAGCGGCGGCCTGAGTCCAAATCCGAATCGAGATCCGATCGTCGTTCCGAGTCAAAATCGGAACCCCGACCACCTCGATCAGAACGTCGGCCCCCTATTGTTGAAATAATCGAGGATGAGCCAGTATTTACTGAAATCGTGGATGAGGCCGATGTGCCAGACGCTGAGCCGGAACGTCCAACCATTTCAGGTGAAGCTGCCCGCAGCGCATTCGATGCCTTGTTTTCTCCAGAATCTTCTAGTTGGGGCAGCGCGATGGTCTCTCCCCGCACAAACGTCGAATCTTCCTTCCTTTTTGACGAGGGAGAGCAGGCCTACTTCGCCGAAGACATTCCTGAGACTGGCACTGGCGATCAGGATGACACGGGCGAAGAATCTGCGGAGGCAACTACGGACGAACGCCGCCCTCGTCGACGACGCCGTGGGAGTCGAGGTCGAGGACGTCGGGGCGAGCGAACTGCTAGAGATACTGACGAACTTTCAACCGAACCCTTGGCAGGCGAAGCCGATTCTGAATCAGATCCTGATACCGATTCGCAGCGTTCCCCGCTCGAACCCGAATCGGAAGATTCCAGTGAGAAGCATCGCCGCAGACGTCCCCGCACCCGCCGTGGCCCTCCCAAGGAAGGCGCTACGGAAACGGATCGACCGACGAGCTCGCGGCCACCAAGAAGTGCCGCGAAAGAATCGGACGAATTTGATTCCGACCTGGAGCATGAAGACGAATCCGACGAACTCGATGGCGAACCCGCCAGTCATCGCAATCTCCCTACCTGGAGCGATGCAATCAGTGTAATCGTTGAGAGCAATATCTTGCAGCGCAGCAAGACTCCGGAACGAAATACTCCGTCGCCGCGAGGTCGAAGCCGGGGTGGTCGCCGACACAAGAAGTCGTGATTCCTTCCCGGGGGTCGCTTTTGTCCACCAGGACTCTACCATGAATGCCGACCGTGTCATCGCCAATGTTGTCGATATCCCCGGGCGGAAAATCTTCCCCGCAGAGGTGCAATTTGCTGAGGGACGAATCACGGCTGTTGAGTCGGTAAACTCCCAACCCGCCACTTATTTGCTGCCGGGATTTATCGACGCACACGTCCACATTGAAAGTTCGATGCTGGTGCCCAGCGAGTTCGCCCGGGCAGCCGTCGTGCATGGCACGGTGGCCACGGTGAGCGATCCGCACGAAATCGGTAACGTGCTCGGAGTGGAAGGGGTTCGTTATATGCAGGCCAATGCGGCCTCGACTCCTTTCAAGTTTTACTTTGGGGCACCTTCGTGTGTGCCCGCCACTGTGTTTGAGACCGCCGGGGCGACAATCACCGTGGCCGAGGTCGCCGAGTTGCTCGCCGATCCGCGGATTGTTTATTTGAGCGAAATGATGAATTTCCCCGGGGTGCTCCTGGGGGATTCCGATTGCCTGGCAAAGATCGAAGCAGCTCACCAGCTCAACAAACCGGTCGACGGCCATGCCCCTGGACTCCGCGGGCTTGATGCCGCCCGGTACATCGCGGCGGGGATCACGACCGACCACGAATGCTTTACGCTCGACGAGGCACTCGACAAGATTTCCTGCGGCTGCAAAATCTCGATCCGCGAGGGTTCCGCCGCCCGTAATTTTGACGCCCTTTACACGCTCTTGGGGGAATATCCCCACCAGACGATGTTGTGTAGCGATGACAAGCACCCCGACGAGCTCGAACTAGGGCACATCAACTTGCTCGTCCGGCGGGCGGTCGAGCGCGGTATCGATGTGTTTTCGGCTCTGCAAGCTGCCTGCCTCAACCCGATCGAACACTATCGGCTCGACGTCGGCCAACTTCGCTTCGGTGACCCGGCGGATTTCATCGAAGTCGATTCGCTGACCAGCTTCCACGTCCTCCGCACCTGGATCGACGGCAATCTTGTCGCGGAAAATGGCTCAACCTTTATCCCCCGCGTTGAACCGGCGATCGTAAATAAGTTTCTCGCCACGACCGTCGACCCGGCAGGATTGGCGATACCTGCTACAGGATCAATCCTGCGCGTCATCGAAGCCCTTGACGGTCAATTGATTACCAATTGCTTGGAACTTTCCCCGAAGATCGAAGCTGGGCAGGTGGTGAGTGACACCCAGCGCGACATCCTCAAGTTGGTCGTCGTCAACCGTTATCGGTCGGCGCCCCCGGCCGTGGCGTTCATTCGCAATTTTGGAATCAAGCGCGGCGCGATGGCTTCGAGTGTCGCCCATGATTCTCACAATGTGATCGCAGTCGGCACCAACGATGCCGACTTGGCAGCGGCAATCAACGCCGTCATGCACGCCGGCGGCGGGCTGGCGGCAGTTTGTTCGGCGGAAAAAACACACCTCGTGTTGCCGCTCCCAGTGGCGGGGCTCATGGCCACGGGGACATGCTCAGAAGTGGCTGCCGCGTACAGAAAACTCGATGCCGCCGTAAAATTCTGGGGTTCCCCCCTGCGTGCCCCCTACATGACCTTGTCATTCATGGCCCTGTTGGTAATCCCATCACTGAAATTGAGTGACTTGGGACTCTTCGATGGTGAAAACTTTCAATTCACAACCAACATGAAATAAACGATGGATCAGTTCCTCCAGGCAGCGATCGACGAAGCCCGCGCGGGATTGGCCGAGGGGGGGATTCCCATCGGTTCGGTCTTGGTGATTGATAACACGATCATCGGGCGGGGGCACAATCGACGTGTGCAACGCGGGAGTGCCATCTTGCATGCCGAGATGGACTGCCTGGAAAACGCTGGACGCCTGAAACCGAGTGACTACCGACGAGCCATACTTTTTTCCACACTTTCGCCGTGCGACATGTGTAGCGGCACCGCCCTGCTGTACGGCATCCCCCGCATCGTGATCGGAGAAAACCGCACCTTTCGGGGGCCGGAAGATTATGTCCGATCTCGAGGCATTCAATTGGAAATACTCGAAGACTCCGATTGTATAGAACTGATGCAAGCTTTTATCACGCAGCACCCTGAGCTCTGGAATGAGGACATCGGAGTGGTGTGATTAGTCCGAAAGTATCCTGGCCTTCCCCCTTCCGCCCTCCCCTTTCCCCCTTTCTTGCCAATGTTTTCTTCTCAAATACCGCTGAAACCGCTGGGCCAGTTTTGCCATCGCCTGGCGACCGCTACCAATGCCGGTTTGCAGGACCGCAAGATCTGGGCCGACGAAGCCCAGCGCGGCTCGCCTGCACAGCGCCAGGCTGCCGCCGCAATCCGGGATCAGTTGGCCGTCGGCACAACCCTCACCGACGCCTTGGGCACCTCCGGTGGTTATTACCCCACCTTGTTCCGACAAATGGCTGAAGTCGGAGAACTCAGCGGCAGGCTGGGCGAAATCTATCTGCGACTCGCTCAACACTACGACCGCCTGCTCGTCGCCCGCCGCGACTTCCAGGGACGACTCTTTTGGCCCATGTTCCAACTGATTGTCGCGCTCGCCACGATCGGGGCTTTGATTTGGATCATGGGGATCCTACCCATCAACAACACTCCCGGTGGCAAACAATTCGACATGCTTGGCTGGGGGCTGGTTGGCACTTCGGGTCTCATCAAGTACCTCAACATCCTGATTCTCATCGCCATCGGAGTTTTCTTAAGTCACAAGGCCCTTCGCCACGGTTATGGATGGGCCCGCTCGCTCCAGCGATTGGTTACTGATCTTCCCTTGGTCGGCGGGCCACTCAAAACTTTAGCACTCTCAAGATTTACCTGGGCCTTGCAGCTAGTCCTCGATACCCCGATGGACCTTCGCAAGGCACTCCCCCTGGCTTTGCAGGCCACAGGCAACCATTTCTACACGCAGCACTCCACAGAAATTGTTTTGAGGATCCAACAGGGTCAAACACTCACCCAATCACTGGCCGCCACTGGTGCCTTTCCCCGGGAGTTTCTCGACAATCTAGCGGTCGGGGAAGATAGCGGCCGGCTAGTCGAAACCATGGAGCGCCAGGCAGTCGAATACGAAGAACGCGCCGGCTCAGCGATTGCCATTCTCGCTCAATTCGCTGGCTACGCGATTTGGCTCCTAGTGGCCGCTTTCATCATCACGATGATTTTCCGAATCTTTTCGTCCTACGTGGACACACTCAACAGTTTGATGTGATTCGCTGGCTTTCGTCGCGTTGAGCTGTAAACTATGATTGAGGTGTAAAGAAGGTACTTGAGAACCCACTCCAGTAGTCGGAATTCCTTATGGTTGTGACTGCCGAATCACTCACCGAGCATTTGAAATTGGCCGATACTCTGTTGGCGGGAAGGAACCAAATGTTCGAACCCCAAGACTTGCCGGGTCGCTACGGACGGGTCGTCGTGGCAATCGACACCCTGCTAACCGCTTGCAAGTGCTACGCCGTAGTCGGCGGTGGCTGGGCCGTTTGGAGACACGGCTACCTGGGCCGTGTGACTCAAGACATCGACATCGCACTTTCCAAATCTGGCATCGCAGACTTTTTGCAAGCTGCTCCATTGGCTGGTTTCGAGATATTGGAATCCCCTGCTGGAAATTGGCCAAAAATGCGTCATCGGGAGACCCGTATCGAAGTCGATATTATGCCCGAAGGGGGAATACCAGGTACAGCAGGTCGCCCCGCCCCGACAACCATTCCGCATCCGGAAACCATGGGAGCCGTTCGCGGGAGACTGACCTTCATGTCACTGTCGGCACTGGTGGAACTCAAACTCGCCGCGGGGAGATTGCGCGACGAGGCAGACATCGTGGAACTTATTCGCGAGAATCGAGAAGCACTTCCCCAGATCGCTGCCCATCTGGCAACAGTCCACCCAACCTATGCAGACCGTTTCGCAGAACTGGTCAGCCAGGCCGACGAATAAACCGCCATTAAGTTATCCTTCGCCCAGAAATCGCACCACATACACCGGTGGCAGATTCTGCGAGACCGTCTCCCAGGTTTCCCCGCCATCTTCAGACACCCACAAATTACCCGTCGTCGAACCCATCGCCAAGCAACTTCCCGTACTGTCGACATCCAGGGCGTGGCGGAACACGATGTCGTAGGCATGTTGGCCAGGTAAACCGGTAGTTAGTTGACGAAAAGTCTTACCGCCGTCGCTGGTCTTCGTCACCACAAACCCGAAGCGGTTCGGCTGATTGTAAACAAACCCTTGCGGGTACCAACGTGGAGGGTATCGGACATGGATTGATTGTGGCTGGTGGCTGGTGGCTAGTGGTTGGTGCAGGCATAATAGCCGCGACTCGACGAGTCGCCGGTTTACGGGAACCTACCCTCCCGAAAGCGCCTGCATCACATAAATCTCAGAACTCTCATCCACACGGTCGCTCAAGTTGATCCGATCGCCGAGCAGCTTGCCATCGACGAAGATCATCACATGTCGTCGCAACCGCCCCTGCTCGTCGAGAATATAACTCTTGAGTTGATCACGCCCTTCAAGCACCGCACTGAGTACAACTCCGACCGTCTCTCCGGCAGCTTCCCCGGGGGCACTATTCACAAACGACTGCAGGTGACTGGTAAACTTGAAGACCGCCATGGTGAGAAAATTATGACGATGAGAAATCTCCCTGGCAAGATTCCCAGTTCAATATCCAGAGCCAATCAGATTTTCAAGATGAGGGTGCCATGGCCACGGCGGT
>CALMBE010000142.1 GCA_937860165.1 uncultured Planctomycetaceae bacterium | reverse complement strand
TTCAGACGTGTGCTCTTCCGATCTTGGTAGACTGGCTCACAGACAAGTGCGAATATGAACGGATCGTCCGCGGCTTGGCTGAGCTCAAGGACCGCGTAGGGCAATGCGGTGCTTCCGAGCGAGCTGCTGAATATATTTCACACTTACTTGATGGAACCGGCGAAACTGCAAAGCGTTGGGCTCCTGCCGCGTGAGATTGTCTGCTATCTGACATCAACCACCTGAACCCACTGTTGGCGGGACGATGCTGTTTGAACCCCCCCTTCATCAAGCGGACTTACATTTTCGCCTGTTGGGCTTTCCTGTGCGGGTCCATCCCTACTTTTGGATTGTGACACTCTTCATGGGAATGCAGGGGGGCTCCACGCCACCGGCTGTGATCTTGAATTGGATTCTGGCAGTGTTTCTGTCCATTCTGATCCATGAATTGGGTCACGCCGTTTTACAGCGATACTATGGTGGTCGGCCGCGGATTGTGCTGTATGGGATGGGAGGTTTGGCAATCTGCGAAGATTGTGAGCGGTCTACCTATCCCCAGATTCTCATTTCCTTGGCTGGGCCGTTCGCGGGTTTCTTGTTTGCCCTCTTACTTCTGTCGAGTGTGCGCGTGGCAGGCCATGGGATCGGGCTCGCCCTAGGGGATGCCGTTCGATTCAATTCGGGTGGGATCAACGACCCGACAGGTTTCTCAGTGTTCGGCCTGACGCTCGGCTGGGACCGATTGGCTTCGCCTCAGGCGAATGAATTCCTGCTGAATCTCCTCTGGATTAACCTCTTGTGGGGAGTGATGAACCTGCTGCCCATCTATCCTCTCGACGGCGGGAGAGTTGTCCGCGAACTGTGTTTACTGGGTCAACCGCGAGCGGGAATCGTGTTGTCACTTCAAATATCGATGATTGCCGCCGGGGCGATGGTCCTGGTCGGACTCTCCAGGGAATCTTTTTTCACGGCAGTGATGTTTGGTTATCTGGCCTATTCGAGCTACCAGACCTTAGCTGCGTATCGTTCGGGTTGGAGATAAGGGTCTCTCTGGCCCAAGTCGACAGCAGAGCATGGTTCCAGTCACCACAATATCTAGTGATAAATAGCGAAGAGTGTGAGCATCGAACAACATATAGAGTCTCGATGTGAGACCGTTCGGCAAGGCGGTCGCGTCGTGATGTTGGGGGCGAGCAACCTTGCGCGATCCTTGGCACACGGGGTCATGGCGGCACGAACGACACTTGGAGTTCCGCTTTCGATTCATGTCGCAATGGGTCATGGACGCTCTTATGGGGTTCAGGCGGGCTGGATTGGGAAAAAATTTTCAGGAATTTTTTCTTGCGATCTCTGGCGGGTCTTGGAGTGCGATTCGACGTCTCCCACAGTGGCCTTTGTTACCGATGTGGGTAACGATTTGGCATATGAGATTCCAGTTGGTGAGATACTTGGTTGGGTAGAAACATGCATCGCGCGACTCCTGCGAGTCGAATCTCAAGTGGTGCTCACGGAGTTGTCGCTTGGTCCGCTGGAGCGAATGTCGCAATCCAAGTTTATTGCATTTCGCGCGCTTTGTTATCCACGTTCGCGGCTCACGAGGGTGGAGATGTTGGACCGTGCTAGGGCCCTCAATGCGGGGTTAGTCGAACTGGCTAGATCGCAGAAAACCTCTGTTTTTTCAGTGCCAAACGCGTGGTATGGACTGGACCCGCTGCACCCGCGGCGCGCGCACCTGCGGGAGTATTGGCAGACTCTGTTTGCCTTGAGCACAGGGCGGCAGAATTCACTTGACGAGGAGTACCACGCTTGGATGTTGCGCGGTTACTTGAGGTTATTGGTAACCGCGGAACACATTTCTAGACATCCATCTCAACCAAGTTGCCGGCGGACCATCGTCTTGCGCGACGGAACATCGATAGCGATCTATTGAACGCATGATGAAGCGCGAAGTTGACAGCGCGCGATCGTCTTGAAAGTCGATTTGAGAACCGGGTCGGGAAAAATTTTTTCACTTGGAGGCATTTTTTTCTAAAAATTGTGTTGCACAAATCTGACGAATTCGTACAAATACTTCCAATGAAGCAAGGAAGTTCAACTTATTCAATTAAAGTTCGCCCTGATCCTGACATCGAGATTCTGGCAAAGTAGGTTTGATCTTTTTTAATTTTCGATCAGTTGGAGACCTGGGCTAGAGACATCTGAACTAGAGACATTTTTTCACTAGAGACACCGAAGTCCAAGAACAATGAAATGTCATGACGCCCTGTGTGGGTGACATGTTTCCTTTTTTCCCTTTGGGTGACACCTGTTCTATCTTCGCTTGAACGTTCAATCGAAGTCATGAGAA
Organism: uncultured Planctomycetaceae bacterium; assembly: GCA_937860165.1. GTDB lineage: Bacteria > Planctomycetota > Planctomycetia > Pirellulales > Lacipirellulaceae > Bythopirellula. The sequence continues at coordinate 4,681 of CALMBE010000142.1, read as the reverse complement.
GAACAGATTACCCAAGACCTTTGTGTTATGGAGGATTTACTGTGGCTAAGAAGAAGAAAGCTGCTGCCAAGAAGGCCGCTCCCAAGAAGGCTGCTAAGAAGAAGACAGCCAAGAAGAAGGTAGCCAAGAAGGCTGCTCCTAAGAAGACCGCCAAGAAAAAGACTGCCAAGAAGAAGACCGCCAAGAAGAAGTAGTTCCGCTACTTCGTGGGCGGCCGTGTGAACGGTCGTTTGCGGGTCTTAGGCTATAGGTCAAGACGGACCGTCCTCTACTTATTGGAGGGCGGTCTTTTGCTGCGCGGTTGGATCCCCCGGGTGCATTTGAACGAGGGGAGAGTGGCACGACTCTTGCGAGTCGTGAAGTGAATTCACGAGTCGGAGACGCGTGTTACTCTGAATAGGACGGCTAAGGCAAGCTTAGCAACAGGTTTTCCACGATTTTCATTCGGGTGTCTTGGCTGGTTGCCGAGGCAAAGACCTCTTCTCTACAGCACTGAGAGCGTGGGTAGTGGGGGGTGGAGGGCTTTTTGCTGGGCCAGGTTCTTGACAAGGCTGTAGCAAATCCGCTCGAAGTACGGGGCGGATTCTTGGTCGGTGAAGTTGCCACTCGTCTGGCCAGCGTCGCCCCGCTCCCGAATCGGGATCTGAATCGGGACCTCACCTAAGAAGGGAACGCCGAGTTCCTCGGCCTTGCGCCGGGCTCCGCCACTGCCGAAGATGTCGTAACGTTTGCCGTTGTCGGGGCACAAGAAGTAGCTCATGTTCTCGACGACACCCAGGATGGGGATATTCACCTTGTTGAACATGGCAATTGCTTTGACGGCATCCAGGAGTGCGACATCCTGGGGCGTGCAGACGACCACGGCCCCGGTGAGGGGCATGAGTTGCGAGAGGGTCAGGGCGATATCTCCGGTGCCCGGGGGCATGTCGATGATGAGGTAATCGAGGTCACCCCACTCGGTGTCGCGGAGGAACTGCGTAATCGCCCCGTGCAGCATCGGCCCGCGCCAGACGATGGCTTCTCCCGGCGGGACGAGAAAGCCCATGCTCATCACTTTCAGCCCATTGGAGAGCACGGGTTGAAGTTTCTTTTCCACGGCCGTGGGCCGTTCGTCGACCCCTAATAAGTGTGGAATACTAGGCCCATACACATCGGCATCGAGCAAACCAACCTGACATCCGGCTCGCCGCAGCCCCAAAGCCAGTGAAGCCGCGAGAGTACTTTTGCCCACGCCCCCTTTGCCGGAACCGACAGCGATCACACTTTTGGCTGTTAGTCCAATACCACCGATGGGCTCTGCCGGTCGGAGATGAGGCTCTAGGGCGACTTCAACTCTCGGATTGCCCGGAAGTTGGCTCTGCAATCGTTCGACGATTTGAAGACGCGTTTCTTCCCAGAGCGGCGCTGAATGGCTGGTGAGCCCGATCTTTACTCGGACTCGGTTTTCGTCGATGCTGACGTGGTGTACTTGTTCCAATTGAACGAGATTGCGACCGGTTTCCGGATCGGCAATTTTGCGGAGAACGGACTCGACTTGATCCAGGGATATAGGTTCAACGGACATGGGGTTCCTTGATTGATCGGGAGCGTTTGAAGTGACGAAGGCCCAAATACCCAAGTTCGCAAGAATGCCGAAGTCCGAAGTCCGAAGTTCGGGGTGAAGGCAAGCGTTCTTGAATTCGGCACGGAGGGGGTAATAGTACTCACTTTCGAGGGGATAACAGCACATGGGGAAGCACTCCACTCTACTGCTTGAAGGTTGCTTGCCAAGGTGTGAAAGAGAGCGCGCACGGGCGCGTGCTGAGGCATGTCGCGATAGTCTCGAGAGGGATTAGAGCGCTGCGGGGCACGAAGAATGCAGTGAGAGGCCCACGAAGTTTGCAAAAAGCGACAAAAAATGAGCGCATAAAAAATCCCCCTGTGGGTGGGGCAGCAACCCACAGAGGGCGAACGACGTAGGAAGCCTACGTAAATCCGATTCTAACGTGCGTTGTCGAGATAATCAAACACTTTTGACAAATGTTTGCAGAAAAAAGTGAAAACTCTTGAAATTGTCCAAGAACGAGACAAACTTCCAGAACGCGGGTAGCTAATCTATGTCTATGCATGCCAAAAACTTACTGCTTGAACTCCTCGCAATTCCCAGTATCAACCCAGCTTTTGGGGGTCCCGAGAAGTCCTGGCTGGGGGAAGGAAAACTGACCGACTTTCTCCAGGAATTGGTTCAATCGAGAGGTTGGCGCTGGCTGAGGCAGGAAGTGCATCCTGGGAGAGAGAATCTAGTGGCCTGGGTCCCGGGAACTTCTGCGGACACTTCACCACGAAAAATTACGCTGTGGGAGGTGCATCAAGACACGGTAGGAGTCGAGGGATTGAAGGTGGCTCCCGATGTCGGCACATTGCGCGAGGGACGGATCTATGGTCGCGGAGCGTGCGACGTTAAGGGAGCCATGGCGGCCATGTTCACAGCGCTTGTTGAAGTTACCGAAACCAATCAATTGCAGCGAGACGTGTTGCTGGCCTTTATGATCAATGAAGAATGTGGCTTCACGGGAGCAAAGGCACTGAGTCGACTGTGGTCCGAATCGTCAGAAACTGGCGATTCTAAAATTGCAGAGCAGACGCACGGCACATTAGGTTTGGACGAACTTCGCGCTCTGAGGCCTACGCGAGCGCTGGTTGCCGAGCCGACGGATTTATCGGTCGTGGCCGCTCACAAAGGGCTTGTCCGCTGGCGTTGCCATACGCGAGGTCGGGCGGCCCATTCCTCGCAGCCGCATCTGGGCAAGAATGCGATTTACGACATGCAGGAAGTAATCGGGGCGATTCGCACTTTCGATGCCGAAGTGTTGGCCATGCGCGGTGCCGACTGCATGTGTGGTCGCCCCACCATCTCAGTCAATGCGATTCAAGGGGGCACGGGTGCGAATGTGGTCGCCGATCATGTGGCGATCGACATCGACTTTCGCTTGATGCCGGGAGGCGATCCGCTCGAAGCCCTGCAAGAGTTGAAAGGTTTCATTGCGGAGCGCATCTCTTCCACCGTGGTTGTCGAACACGATGCCCCCTGGAATCAGGGCCGAGGGCTCGCAGCAGGAACCAATCAAGCTTGGGCCGAGAAAGTCGCGGGAGTGGTGCGCTCCACGGGACTGCCGGGAGAAATCATGGGGGTTCCCTACGGGACCGATGCCTGGGTGTTCGCGGCGCTCGGCATCCCCACGGTAATCTGTGGCCCCGGAAGCATCGCCCAGGCCCATACCGAGGATGAATGGATCTCGCTGGCGGAATTGGATCGGGGCGTGGAGGTGTACCGGCGCTTGGCGGGGGGGATGCCCTGAAAGATCGTGGTATAATGGAACTGTGGGTGGCGGTAGGACTTTAGATCGCACAGTCTATGAGCAAACATTCAATAGTACTGCAAAAGGTATTAAGCGAACGGCTGATGCCAATGTCAGGTTCGAGGAACTCTGCAATTTATTAGAACAACTAAAGTGTGAGCATCGAATTCGAGGATCGCACCACATTTTCACGCGAACAGGAATCGAAGAGATTCTCAATCTTCAACCTCGTGGGTCTCTGGCAAAACCATACCAAGTCAAGCAAACCCGGGAAATAATCCTCCGCTACCAACTGGAGATCGAATAGATGTCTGCCAATATTCGTTACGAAGTCATTCTTTTTTGGAGCGATCAAGACCAGGCGTTCATTGCTCAAGTTCCTGAGTTGCCGGGTTGTGCCGCCGATGGCGAGACTTACCAGGAAGCTCTCGCGGCAGTCGAGGTAGTGATCAACGAATGGATCGAAACTGCCCAAGAACTGGGGCGTCCAATTCCTGTTCCTAAGGGCCGATTGTTGTTCGCCTGAAATCGCAACATTCCGAGTATGGATCTCGCTGGCGGAGCTGGAGCGGGGTGTGGAAGTGTACCGGGGCTTGGCGGGGAAGATGTCCTGAGGTTAAAACAAAAGTGGTCAGGAACGCCAATTGCGTGATACAATGTAGGTGGTTGTCTCGACAGAAGAGTATTTGATTCGAATGGTCCGAGAGGTGAGTTATGGTCAGTTCAGCTGCAGCTTTCGCTGGTATCACTTTTGACCCGAATACGATGGGTGGCAAACCCTGTATCCGAGGATTGAGGGTGACCGTAGGCCTAGTTCTCGGAATGTTGGCAAGCGGGTCTTCGCGTGAAGAGATACTATCGGCCTATCCTTATTTGGAGGCACAGGACATCGATAACTGTCTGGCCTATGCTGCGTGGCGCGTTGAAGAACGGGAATTGCCATTGGCTACCTTATGAGACTTCGGATCTTGATCGATATGAATTTGTCGCCTGCATGGGTAGGCGAGTTCGCCAAGTTAGGCTGGTCAGCTACCCACTGGATGTCGGTAGGCGATCCCAAGGCGTCGGATCAAGTCATACTTGAATGGGCACGATTGAATGGGTGCCTAGTGTTTACTCACGACTTGGATTTTGGAACTGCGGTAGCTTTAACCCATGCCGTGGGCCCCAGTGTTCTCCAGGTTCGTAGTCAGCGGGTTCTTCCGCAGCAGATTCTCCCGCTAGTGGTGACTGCGATCAAGCAGTACGAAACCGAATTGGTTTCTGGCGCTATCGTCGTGATCGATGAGGCTAGTGCTTTGTCACAGCTAAAAGTTGGGATTGGGCAGATCAGCCGCAGGGCG
>CALMBE010000141.1 GCA_937860165.1 uncultured Planctomycetaceae bacterium | reverse complement strand
CAAGCTGCCGATCCATGACATGGCGCTGGCAATCCAGGCCATCAATCGTTCGAGAAACGAGCGGGACCGGATCATCTTCTGCGTGGACGGAGTCCATGCGTTAGGGGTTGAAGATTTCCGCGTGAGCGAGCTTGGCTGCGATTTCTTGATTGCCGGGACGCATAAGTGGATGTTCGGTCCACGCGGGACTGGTCTCGTCTGGGGCCACCCACAGGCCTGGCCGATCGCCAGGGCGACGATCCCAACGTTCAGCTCGCAAGCCTATGACTTGTGGATGGAGAACAAGTCATCCAAAGATCTGCCTCCATCCATTCACATGACTCCTGGCGGGTTCCATTCGTTCGAACATCGTTGGGCGCTGGACGAAGCCTTTACGTTTCATCAGGCCATCGGAAAAGCTAGGGTGACTCAGCGGATCTATGAACTGAACCAGCAATTGAAGCAAGGCCTGGCGGCCATGTCCCACGTTACGTTACACACACCGATATCACAGGACCTATCCGCTGGAATTGTCTGTTTCGAAGTGGCCGGTATGGCGCCGCGCCAGGTGGTGGAAAAGCTTCGGCAGCGCAACATCGTCGGCAGCGTGACCCCCTATGCAACCAAGTATGTCCGACTGGCACCGAGCCTCATCAACTCACCGAAGGAAATTGAGACCACGCTGGAAGAGGTTAGAAAATTACGGTTATCCTAGAGTTTGTCGCAACATCACGCCATTTACTAACGCCCCTCACACATTGTTGGAACATTCGTCTCGCAACACATTGTAAATACTTGATCATTTAACCGTTCTGCTAATTAATACTAATATTATAAATATTAGTACTTTTTGACATCTCTCAAGTACTAAGTTATAACAAAATAGTACTTTTTAGTATAAAGGCACGTATGGCGATTGTTGTCGATCCCCCCGAACTCTCAACGATCCTCAAGAAACCAGAAACGCTCCAAAAACTCCTGCAGATGCGGGTTGACTCAGAGCTCCAAGACGTCATTCAAACAGCAAACGAAGACTATACCCATTGGCATCGTTTTCGATATGTTCCAATACCCCAAGCGTTTTCCCATGAAGAGGTCTGGGCACTAGTCAAACTTGGTCGCCACGCCAATTTTAACAAAGCTCCGTTCACAGACAAAAACGGCACACCCTTTTTGTATTGGATACCGAATGGCCTGCAAAAAGAGCTTCACGATGTTGATGTCTGGGCTGGGGGAAACTTTGTCACTGATACCTCCAGCGCGTTACCGGGTAGAGAACAGTTTGTCATCAGATCACTGATGGATGAGGCCATTGCATCGAGTCAACTCGAAGGAGCCGCCACAACCACTCAGAAGGCGAAGGACTTGCTCCGCACGGGCCGAAAGCCTAAAGATCGGAGCGAGCAAATGATCTTCAATAATTGGGAAACGATGCAGTTCATCAGAGAGAAACGAAAAACGCATCTGACAAAAGATTTCATCATCGAAATCCACCAAAGAATTACAGAAGCGACCTTGGATCATCCGGATGACTCCGGGCGACTCAGAACCAGTAACAACATCATTGTCGAGTACCAAGGAGAAACCGTTCATGTTCCACCGGATTGTAGCACGCTACCAGAGCGCATGGAGGCCTTCTGCGAGTTTGCCAACAAGGATGGGGACAGCAAGTGGATTCATCCCGTGATAAAGGCAGCGATGCTTCATTTTTGGCTGGCCTATGACCACCCGTTCTATGATGGAAATGGTCGGACGGCACGGGCCTTGATGTATTGGTATCTTCTTTCACGTGACTATTTACTCTTTGAGTACCTAGCCATATCCCGCTATATGCAGAGAGCACCTGGCCAGTATGTCCGTGCCTATCTGCATACCGAGACCGACGAGAACGATTTGACTTATTTTCTCTTTTACAATCTGAAAGCGACCAAACAGGCGTGCGAAGAGGCACAGAGCTATATTCAAAGAAAACAGAAAGATCTGACTGGCCTGAGCGCCGCACTGAAAAAGTATCCAGGCTTAAATCTTCGCCAAAGAAGTCTGCTCTCACACGCGATTGAACATCCGCATGAGACCTACACAATCGATACGCACCAAAACGCACATGGCATCGTCTATCAAACAGCCCGAACCGACTTGCTCGATCTTGCGAAGAAAGGCTTCCTCAAGAAAGAAAAGAGAGGAAAGGAATTTCTATTCGTACAAGCCGACAAAATAATGGACAAACTTCGGAGTGTGGCGAGCACATAAAACGCAAAAGGGTCAAAGAACAAAGGGCAGAGGCTTACGGAATGTCTTGGACGAGACGAAAGCCAACGTATTTGTAGCGGTAGTCGACGGCACCCCTGCCCCAGGACACCGTACGCAAGGTCTTCTGGGCGTTGGTCCAGGAACCGCCGCGGATCACGAGCCGACCAGCCTTCTTCTTGTCGATCCAATCATCACACCACTCCCAGACATTTCCTGCCATGTCATAGCAGCCGTAGGGACTCATACCGTTGAGATACTGGGTCACGGGAGTGGTATGCCTAAGACCAGACTCAGAACTGTTACATCGAGTCTTGTCGAACTCCTCGCCCCAGGGATATTGTCGTCCGTCTTCGCCCCGTGCCGCTTTTTCCCACTCTTGTTCTGTCGGAAGCCGCTTGCAAATCCATTTCGCATAGGCTTCCGCCTCGTAATAGCTCACGCCCACCACGGGATGATCCGGCTTGTTCCATTTGGGGTCATTCCAAAATTCAGGACTCGTGATGTTTGCTTTTGTTTTCCATTGCCACCCGTCATCTGACCAATACTGCTGCTCCCCGTAGCCACCAGCTTCGATGAAGGCTCGATACTTCGCATTAGTGACGGGAAACTTGTCGATCCAGTAGTCATGATCAATCACGACACGAGCCTTCTCGTCGCCATACAAGAAGGGCCCTTTGGGGACTTTCACCATATCCATTGGGGCGGCAGAGGACATGGGTTGTCGTTCTGTGAGAACAGGCTTGGACTGTGTTGTTGGTGCCGTTTGAGGCTCACTCAAGCCTTGCACCGGCTGCTTTAGATGCGCAATCAACCGATCCATGTCCTTGTGAAAGTCCGGATCAGGGCGGACGACAATGCCGTTCCGGTACGACAACTCTTGAATGCTGGCTGGCAGCCGCTGCGCCTCAGGGATCTTGGCGCCACTGACAAGAACGGGAATGACCGGAATCTGACGTTTCAACGCGGACTCGATTTCAATCCGCACGAAATCGCCGGGGTCTTCCAGTCTGGACTTCCCCTTTCGGCCCTTTCCTCTGAGCCAGTCCCGCCCGATCACCGCAAGGAACACATCGCACTTGGCCACCTGCTCATCCAGGTGCTTGCGGAAATCCACGCCCCTGGTTCTGGATTCCCACCTGCTCGGGAATGACGGCCCACTAGCTGGCGAGCGAGTCCGAATGCGAAATCGGCCTTTGCGGGAATTCCCCTGGGCCGTACCCTAAAGCCAGTTTGGGCCGGGAAAACTGCTAAAGGTGGGCAAAAACTGCCCCTATAAAAACGCATTTGCCCTAGCCATTGGGACTCCGGGAGCGCACAATACCAGTTTACCCCGCCTTGCGACAGGGAGACAGGATGCCCCCTCGTCGGATTTCTGATGCTATCCCGGCTCGAATCGCATCCGGGGTGGTCCCCCCGATAGGTTTACCGCTGGGATCGACAGTTATTCCTGCGGGATCGACCTGCGGGTGCGAAGTTGTGTTGAGTAAAGTTGATTTCTAATCGTGTCCACTATGTTGATTGGTAGGGTTGAGGCTTAGCTATGGACCTTAAAAAAGTTCGCAATATCGGTATTTCGGCGCACATCGATTCGGGTAAGACAACCCTGAGCGAACGCATCCTGTTTTACGCGGGGCGGATTCACAAGATCGAAGACGTCCGCGGCGGCGGCGACGGCGCAACCATGGACCACATGGAACTCGAAAAGGAGCGCGGCATCACCATCACCAGTGCTGCCACCACGGTCCAGTGGAAGGGGAACACGATCAACCTGATCGACACCCCGGGCCACGTCGATTTCACCGTCGAAGTCGAACGCTCTTTGCGCGTTCTCGATGGCGCGGTACTGGTGCTCTGCTCGGTCGGTGGCGTGCAGTCGCAGTCGATGACCGTTGACCGCCAAATGAAGCGCTACAACGTCCCCCGCTTGGCGTTCATCAACAAGATGGACCGCACGGGGTCCAATCCCGACTCCGTCGTCCAACAGGTCCGCGAGAAACTTGGTGCCGATGCCGTGGCGATGCAGATTCCCATCGGCAAGGAAGAACACTTCCAAGGCGTGGTCGACTTGATCACCATGAAGGCGATTTACAACGACGGCTCGAATGGCGAAACCCTGCGCGTCGAAGCAATCCCCGCCGATCTGCAAGAAAAGGCCGAGGCGGCCCGGCACCACATGCTCGAATCCCTGTCGATGTACAGCGACGAAATGATGGAGTTGCTGCTTTCCGAAGAGACGGTCCCCGAGGCTTTGATTCACAAAGTGGTCCGCGACGCGACCATCAACCAGGGTTTCACCCCTGTTTACATGGGTTCGGCGTTTAAGAACAAGTCGGTCCAGCCGCTGCTGGATGCGGTCAACCAATATCTGCCCAATCCGCTCGACCGCGAACTGACGGCCCTCGATGCCAAGGAAGATGGCAAGAAAATCCGCCTCACGAGCGATCCCAAGGATCCTTTCGTCGGCATGGCCTTTAAGATCGTCGACGACGAATACGGCCAGCTCACTTACACCCGCATCTACCAGGGAACCGTTGCCAAGGGTGAGCAGTATTTCAACCAACGTTCCGGCAGGAAAGAACGCTTTAGTCGGATCGTCAAAATGCACAGCGACAAGCGCGAAGAAATCGACAGGGCCTTCGCGGGAGATATCGTCGCCATCATGGGCATCGATTGTGCCAGCGGCGATACTTATTGTTCCGAGCCCAAGTACTGCACGCTCGAAAGCATGTTCATCGCCGCTCCGGTGATCAAGATGTCGATCAATCCGATTTCACGCGACAACTCCGACAAGCTCGGCAAGGCCCTCCAGCGATTCCGCAAGGAAGACCCCACGTTCCAAGTCTCCACCGACGAAGAAACGGGTGAAACTGTGATCGCGGGCATGGGCGAGTTGCACCTGGAAATCTACGTCGAACGCATTCGCCGTGAATATGGTGTCGATGTTGAAGTCGGGGCACCTAAGGTCAGTTACCGCGAAAGTGGCATGGTGCCGTTTGCCTTCGATCACAAACGCAAAAAGCAAACGGGTGGTTCCGGCCAGTACGGGCACATCGTCGGCACGCTCACCCCGATGAACGACGAAGACCGCGAGGCAGCCGCTGGGAGCGAATTGCTGTTCGTCGACAAAGTTACTGGTGGTAGGATCCCCAAGAATTTCATCCCCGCCGTCGAAAAAGGTTTCCGCAACATGCTCGACAAGGGCCCACTCGCCGGTTACCCGGTCGTGGGACTCAAGGTCGAATTGCTCGACGGTTCGTACCACGATGTCGACTCGTCCGACATGGCCTTTATGCTCACTGCCCAAGAGTGCTTCCGCGAAAACTTCCAACGCATGAAGCCGGTACTTCTCGAGCCCATTATGCTCATGGAAGTTGAGTGCCCCGATTCGTTCCAAGGACCGGTCGTAGGACAAATCTCCAGCAAGCGTGGTATGGTGGTCTCGACCGACACGATGAACAAGATCTGCAAGATCATCGCCGAAGTGCCGCTCGCCGAAACCTTCGGCTACTCGACCGACCTGCGGAGCCAAACCCAAGGGCAGGGGACTTTCACGATGGAACTGTGCAAGTACTCGCCAGTGCCAGGTAATATCCAGACCGAGATCATCGCCGACCGCAAACGCGAGTTGCAGCCCGCGTAAGCCGCGACCATGCTTGGTCGCGGCTAAGGCTTGGTCGCGGCTAGAACATGGTCGCATTTCGTGCTAGATCACGGCGGTTCACAGGTACAAACCGCGATCTTCGCGCCACTTCCATCCTGAATGCTTCGGCAAATAAGAATTCATTAGGTGGTCGAAATGTTTTCGATCGAGGACCCGTCTTCGGCTCCCGCCCCGGACGATCCAGCGACGACGGTTAGCGTCGGCATTCAATCGCCGCGTCAGTGACTCGCGCAGACCGCGTCGGACTTGCGCGAAACTGCGCTCATCGTGCCAACTGACGAGAAGGTGTGCATGGGTGAGTTCGGTGGCGACTCCATGGAGGCGGAAGCGACGAAACTGTGCCGTTATGGTCGCTTCCTCGATCAGCAGTTTCTGCGTTGCTTCGTCGAATGCTGCTGGTTGTTCTTTCTGTCGTGCTCGATATCGCTGCGCTTCGACGACATTACAGGGCAATATCCCTTCGCCACGGCGAACGTAGCCTTGCGGTCGGTCAGGCATCCATGTGCCGTAGGCATGCCATGTGAAGAGATAGCAAGGCACGGTGAGGGTTCTCCTGGGAAAGAAAATAGACGTTCGCTAGCCGCGACCAAGCTTGGTCGCGGCTAGTTCGATTTCTCGATTTCGCACAACCTTGAATAGTGTACACCTGTCCCAATGGTGTCAACAGTTCTTTATTCCACGGCCCGGCCGTAGCGTTCGGCCACCGCGGGCCACGCGATGACATTGAAAATCGCCGCGAGGTATTCGGGGCGGCGATTTTGATACTTGAGATAGTAGGCGTGCTCCCACACATCGATCCCCAAGATCGGCGTTCGGCCTTGCGAGAGTGGGCTGTCTTGATTCGCCGTACTTTCGATGGATAACTTTTTGTCGGCCCCGACCGAGAGCCACGCCCACCCACTGCCGAAGCGCTTGGTGGCCGCCTCGGTGAGTGCGGCTTTCAGCGCGGCAAATCCGCCGAGATCACGCTGAATCGCCTGGGCCAATTCGCCCGTCGGTTCTCCACCACCCCCCGCGGCGAGTGTGCTCCAAAACAGACTGTGATTGGCGTGCCCCCCGCCGTGGTTCTGCACCGCCGTGCGAATCGCCTCGGGCACGTCGGCAAGGTGGGTCACCAAGTCTTCGACCGACTGCTCGCCCACTTTTGTACCCTGAACGGCCACGTTGAGATTCATCACATACGCCGCGTGATGTTTGTCGTGGTGAATTTGCATGGTCAGCGCGTCGATGTGGGGTTCGAGCGCGGCGAAGTCGTACGGCAAAGGAGGCAACTGGTAGGGCCCCGGCGGTGCGGGGGGGATTGCGGCAGGCGCTTGTGCCAACACCTTGGAAGTCGTAACCGCCAAGGCAGCACCCGCAACCGCGGAAACTTGAAAAAACGAACGACGCGAAAAATCACTGGGCAGGGTCATGGTTCACCTCGAATCGGGTAGGGGCAGGAAAGCCAGCAGCGGGACAAGACTCCCGGCAATCCTACTGCCACCACTCGGAAGGGTCAAACCACGGGTAAACCAGGGATTGAGTTCAGTTCAACCACAAAGGCACAAAGAAATGCAAATTCTTGATCGAAACTTTGCAACTCACTTATTTTGTGTTCTTCGTGTTTTTCGTGGCCAATCCCCGGGCGAGGGGGAGGGGGAAGATCGCTAAGCCGCAAGCGGCTGATGCACCTACGACGAACGCCTGACGAAATGAACTCGAAACTCGCGCCGCGAAACTCGAAACTCCCACAATCGCCTTAGCTTCGCCAGAATTCGAGGCTTTTGGTGGCGATCGAGTCGATCACGTTCCAGCGGTTCTCACCTGTGCGATCGGCCTCGGGGAGCGAATCGATGTATTTCAGGCGGGGGAGAATTCCCTGCCCATGGGCCACTTGAATCGCTAATCCCGGTCGAGCGTTCGCCTCGAGGACGACGGGGCCCGTGTCGGCATCGATCACAAAATCGATCCCCACGTACCCCATCTCCAAGGCATCGCTGAGTTTCATCGCGGCCGTGAGGAGCTCCTTCCAGAAAGGAAGCTCGATGCCCGCAATCGGGTGATTCGTATCGGGATGCTCGGAAATGGCGCGGTCGCGACAAACTCCACCAAAGGTTCGGCCTTTATCGAGTTCCAAGGCGGCGGCGACAGCACCTTGGTGCAAATTGGCACGGCCCCCCGACATTCGCGTCGGCAGGCGAATCATGGCCATCGCAGGCACCCCTTTGTAGAGGATCACCCGGATGTCGGGAGTCCCTTCGACGGCAATGCTCTTGAGCATCGGATGGCTCACGATGCGGCGCTCGACGATGATCTTATCGAGCTGCCCTCCCAAGGAGTACAAACCTGAAAGAATCGTCGAGAGGTGGTGCCGGAGGTCGGTCCATTCGATCAGCCGCCCCGAGGTGCTAAAGAAATTGTTTCCCAAGCGCCCCGCCACGACTACGATTCCACGCCCCGCGGCACCGCCAGCGGGCTTGACCACGAATTCTGTCCGGGTACCGATCAGTTCCAGGAACTTAGGGCACTGGCTATGCTCGGTGATAACGAAATAGGTCTCGGGGACTTGTATTCCGTGCGCCTGACAAATCTCTTTGGTCATCAACTTGTTGTCGACGCGGGGATAGAACTCGCGGGGATTGCTCTCGAGGATAATATCAACGTTTCGTTGATTAATCCCCAGAATCCCGCGACGGCGGAGTTCATCGGGCCAGGCCCAAAAGCGTGAGGAGTTGTTCATGACGCGGTGTTCTAAAGGTACGACTATGAGTTAGCAATAAAGGCCTTGTTTACCTTGGCCAAGACAATCCCGATTACTTGACCATATCGCGGAACCGCCAGAGCTCCACGAGTCGGTAACCACTGTAGCGGCCGATCCAGATAAACGCGGCAATCGTGAAGAAATGCAATTCCGGGTAGATCAACAGGATTTCGCCGATGTCGTGCCAACTCAACATGAAATAGCAACAAGCCGAGACCACGGCGGTGCCAATCACGAGTTGCATCGCGAAGCCGGTTCCATCTTCTTCGGTGGTCACGAAGAACCGCTCGATCAGAGTGGTGAGAATCACCAAGGGGAGCAGTACGGCGCGGACGCCAAGTTCTGGATAGGCATAATCAATCAGCGAGATGCCAAACAAGATCAGCAGGATAATCATTGTCAGCACGATGCTCGAGCGGGGCACCATCAAGAGGTGGAGCCGATCCAGCAGGATCCGACCAAAATATCCCGCCATGAGCACCGCCACGAGAATCACCAAGCCGGTGGCCAACTCAGAGTAAATAAAACTCATCGCCAACAGTGCCGGAGCGAAGGTTCCCAACGTGCGGAGGCCGATGATATTGCGGAAAAACGAAGTGATCAGGGCTCCCAGGGGGAGCAGCAACATCAGCGACATGATCTCGTGCATATCCACCGGCAAGCGGGTAAGATCGAAAATCTGCGAAGGACGACGAACTTCCGACTGCAAGATACTATCCGGGGGAGCCAGTCGCATGACCGTGTAATTATGCACCAGGTTTTTCACCCCGGTAGCACGAACCAGTTTTTCATCGTCACGCCGGACGGGAATGAAATTGTACGGCATATGTCGGGCATAGCCGTAGGTCGGATCGAAGGGGACCCATTGATGGCCATGAAAAACTTCCACCCAGACATGGGGAATTGCTTGGTCGGCTTGCCGCATTTCAAAACCACTGACAAGCCGGGCCGGAATTTGTTCGGCGCGACACAAAGTAACCATGGTTCGGGCACGGCCCAAGGGCGTAGCGCGGTGGAAGACCAGGGCGTCGACGACGCCATCCAGTCCTTCCTTGGCGGTCCCCGACTTAAGTTCCTGAGAGCAGTAGTCGAACAGATTCTGGACATACTCGCCCTCGGTCAATTCACCGCGCGGTAGTGTCTGCAACACGCCCCTGACATTCGAGCTAGCGGTATCCAGAATTTGCGATCCCTTAATGAACCTCGATCTCGCGGCGGACGTAAGACTCACAGACTGACTTTGTTCGTCCCAGGTATTGCGAGGTCGCAGGGGAATTTCGAATTCCGCCATCACCTGATACTTGCCACCCAGTTTACTGGTGAACACATATTCGCGGTTCTTGTTGATCGGAGTGATCTGTTCGCTGCCCTGGAGATTGAGGTGAGTAAATTCCTGGATTTCCACTTCGGTGGCGGAACTGGTCGAGGGAAGCCACAATTTGACTTCGGACTCGGCGGCTTCAGCCTCGAACTGGACATCGTAGGTCAGTCGCCACAAGCTGTCCTGGAGCCCCTCACGAACCTCATTCCGTGTGCAAGAGCGCAAGGAAAAGGCCATGATCCCCAAGAGGATAAACCCCAACGCCACCAGTTGACTCAGTGCCCGCGCGCTCACAGTAAATTACCCTTACATCATCCATGGCTGGAAAATCAGAGAATCTGGCCACCCGGACGCTCCGCGTGGCGAATCATAGTAGTATAGGTTAATTGCTACGCCCCTCCGGGGAGGTTTGTGCGGGAAGAATCGGTGAATTTTGCTGCCTGGAGCGGTTTTGCGGGCGGTTCCATTCTGACTGGACTCGTGCGATAATGCGGGGCTAAAATTTCTAAAATTTCGTCCAAGACTCGGAATTCACCTTCCAATTTCTTGGCAATCGACACCTTGCCGCTTACGTGGAGTGATTTGTCCGTGAATTCGAGTGCTGTGCCCAATCGCGGTTCTTACTTGCGACCGCTCTGGTTTCTGACTGTGATCTGTCTCTTGCTGACCCCTTCCCTGGGAGTTGCGAATTCGTTCGCGGACGAGCAACCGACCAAATCGGCTTCCGAACGCCGTTCCGATTCGACAGAGGACAAACAAAAACAAGCCGCCGAGAAGCAGCCCGCGGAAGGCGAAGTCAAAGCAGAGACCCCCCGCGCGGCCTCACCAGTCGAATCAGCCAAGAAGAAAAAAGACCGTGAAGAGGAGGATCGGAAAGCGGCCGAAGAAGAAGCTGCCGGTGTCGAGGTCGAGGTCGAGGATATTAGCGAGGAAGAAGAACCTGGAGATGCCGAGGAATC
>CALMBE010000140.1 GCA_937860165.1 uncultured Planctomycetaceae bacterium | reverse complement strand
GAAGGGATTTTATCATTCAGCCCAGGGTTGGTCGTTATTGCGACCTACCCTGGGTCAAACAGGCAAATAACCCCAATCGTCCGAGCAATTCGCATCGAGTTCCGACGGCGTTCTCCCGAGGACGAAACACACCGACCGCGGCTTATTTCGGCCTCGGCAAAGCACCGTTGGTACACCGCGTTTACAGCTCGGCCAACAGGAATCTTGGCCATGCGACCCAGGGTAGCCCGCCTACGGCGAACAACCCTGGGCTGAACGATGAAATCCCTTTGGGATAAACACCAATTGCATCCAACGGGAAAGTTTCACATCCCATCTGCCACAAGGACCTCCCCCTTAGCCTGTCACAGAAAAAAAACCTCTACCGCGGTTTCTTCTTCGTGAGTTTTTTGTTCGAGTGTTTCTTGTCGACGGGTGCGGAGGCCTTCGCCTTCTTGACGACCGCTTTCTTGACGGGAGTCGCCTTTTTCGCGGGAGCCGGTTCCTTCTCGGCCTTCTTCGGCGCGGGAGGGCTCGCTGGTTTGGTGGCAACCGTTTTCTTAGGCTTCCCGGTTACTTTCGGCGGACTCACTGCGGCGGGAGGGGCCTGCTTAACCGGTGGGGCTGGCGCGGGCTCTTTGGCCTTCTTGGTGGAACGCTTGGGGAGCCGATCTTTGCAAGTCTTGTCGATCTCGAGTAACAACTTGCGAATGTTGGGACCATAGGGGCTGCGCAGCAATTCCACTCCCAGTTGGTGCAGGAGACTCCCCTGTTCGATTCCCTTCGTCTTGGGCACAGCACGCTCCAGGCCGGGAACGGTTCCCTTGGAGGCCTCCGAGTCGGTCACGACACCGACCACCCGCATCACTTCGAGTAACCCCTGGTTGATGGGAATCGAGTGCCCCCCCAGCCCGTATTGGGTGACGTAGGCCACGGTGAACGAAGTCGTGCCGTTGAATTTTTCTAACTGCTTAACGGTCTGGCCCAAATTCTGCTTTCGCATCGGTTCCAAGTCAAACGAATAATGCGTCTCGAAGACGCTCTGCAAGACGCGTTTCACCCGCGTGGCGGATTCCTCGGGGTCGTTCAAGGCCTTCATCACGTCGCTCAGTTCCCGCAGCGAAGAAACCCGCACTTCGTTCCAATCAAAGTAGTCGTTGGTGAGCGCTCCAAAGACCCGGTCGACTTCTTCATGGAGTGAATTCTCCAAACAACAGCCGTACACCAGGTACTCGAGCACCTTGCGGTCGCGCGGGGCTTCAAACGGTTTGTAATACTTCTTGGCGATCTTCAGCACTTTGGTAAGCCGTGCTGCGCGGTTGTTACTGGCCATGGAGGGTTCTCCAATCAATTAAAGGGAACAATTTAACGAGTGGGCTCTGGAACGCTACTCGAATCCGAAGAGCAACTTCCAGCGGGTCAATCGAGATCGGTAGCGTCGTCCCCGGGAGGGGGCTCGAAATCGAGCGTCTCGGGCGAGTCGAGCTCGGGAAGTACGTCGCCCAGCATCCTGGCTATTGCGATCGAATTTTTAACTCCCATGTCGAGTTCAAAGCGGATGACGGGAGTATACCGAGTGTCGATGCGCTTCGAGACTTTTTGCTGCAAGAAACCGGCTGAACTCCGCAGACCCTGCAAACAGAGTTTTTGAGCCGACTCGTCTCCCATGACCGAGACATGGACCTTGGCTGTCCGCATATCCCCCGTTACCTCGACAAACGTAACCGTCACGCCCTGAATTCGCGGGTCGCGCAGATCGGTCAGGATTGCCATGCTGACCACTTCACGAATTGCCTCGGCGGCTTTGAGTACTCTTCTAGTTGTCATCTCAGCGCTTGTCGAATTTGTTCTAACAGGTTGCTTTAGCCGTCGACGGACTCGTCGAAGGTCCGTCCAACTTCTTCCACTTTGTAAACTTCAAACAAGTCGCCTTCCTTGATGTCGTTGTACCCTGTTAAGCGGATACCGCACTCTAACCCTTCGCGGACTTCCTTGGCGTCGTCCTTCTCGCGTCGCAGGGTATCGATCCCGTAGTCGCCGATAATCGTGTTGTCGCGGATGACCCGCACCCGACCACCACGAGTGACCGTCCCCGACAATACCCGACAACCGGCGATCGTCCCCAGGCGGCTGATCTTGTACGTTTGCTGTACCAGGGCCCGACCCAAGTCGACTTCCCGTTCCTCGGGTTTGAGCAACCCTTCCAAGGCTGCTTTGATGTCCTCGGTAATCTTGTAAATAATCTCGTAGCGGCGAATCTGCACCCCACGTTGCTCGGCCAGCGAGCGGGCGTTTTCGTCGGCGATCACATTGAAACCCAGGATAATGGCGTCCGAGGCATCGGCCAGCGTCACGTCCGCCTCGGTGACTCCCCCAACGGAAGATTGCAGCAATTTGATTTTCACTTCGGGGTGTTCCAGTTTCCCCAATTCTTTTTGAATCGCCTCGATCGAACCCCGCACGTCGGCCCGCAGGATCAAGTTCAGTGTTTGGACTTCATTGGCCCCTTCGAGCCGCTCAAACAAGGTTTCCAGCGTCACATGTTGCACTCCCAAACCGAGGGCTTGGACGCGATCTTTCTGCTGTCGGGACTCGGCAATCGTCCGCGCGGCGGCAATATCATCAAGCACATAGAAGTGATCTCCCGCGCCGGGAGCCGTATCGAAACCGGTCACATTCACCGGGGTGCTAGGCGGAGCCTCTTCAAACTTCACATGGGGATTCAGCGTGTCGTGCATCGCTTTGATGCGCCCATACGCCTGTCCACAGACCACGATGTCGCCCACGCGGAGTGTCCCGTTTTGCACGATCATCTTGGCAACCACGCCCCGCCCCGATTCTTGCTGCGCTTCTAGACAAGTTCCCAAAGCTGGGCGATGCGGGTTGGCTTTGTATTCATTCAATTCCGCGACCGTCAGCAGCATCTCGAGCAGGTCGTCGATACCAGCCCCCGTGAGGGCGCTCGTCTTCACCACTTCCACGTCGCCACCCCATTCACTGGGCAGCAGGCCATTGGTGGAAAGACCCTGGTACACCCGATTCAAATCGATGCCTGGTAAGTCAACCTTGTTCAGGGCCACGATGATCGGAACTTCCGCGGCTCGCGCGTGGCTAATGGCTTCCTCGGTTTGCGGCATCACGCCGTCATCGGCGGCAACTACCAGGACCGCAATGTCGGTGACATTGGCCCCACGGGCCCGCATCTCGGTAAAGGCTTCGTGACCCGGCGTATCGACAAACGAAATCCGTCGGCCCCCTTTGTCGATCGTGTAGGCGCGAATGTGTTGGGTGATGCCCCCGCTCTCGCCGCTCACGACATCGATTCCGATGATCCGATCCAACAGCGATGTCTTGCCGTGGTCGACGTGACCCAAGAATGTGATTACGGGGGGACGCGGCTCGAGTTCTTCGGCTGTATCCTCGCGGTCGCGGCAAGCGGACAACAATTCATCTTCCACGCTGATCGCTTCTCTCAATTCCAGATCAACCCCCAGTTCCGCTGCGATCAGTTCGGTCAACTCGGTGTCGATGACGGCAGTGATCTTGGCCATGACCCCTTCTTGCATCAGAATGCGGAGGATCTGGCTCGCGGGGACACCTGCCGCTTCGGAGAACTCGCGGACCGTGCAGGGGAGCTGCAGCGACACCTTCTCTTTTCGCGGTGCCGTGGTGCTTACTCCGGCACGCCGGGGACGACGCAACATCTTGCGTGGTCGATATTCGTCGCTGCCCCCGTCTTTATCCTTGATCGTCTGACGGTGCCGATTCAATTGTCGATGTTCACGACCACCCAGTATGGGTGCTTCTCCATCCGGTGCGGCAACTTCCTTGCCCTTGCCGCGTTTGCCCTTTGCTATATTCTGGGCTTCGGCTTCGGAAGCGAGCTCCGCGGGGGTCTTGGCGACTTTACCGCGACGCTTGGCGTCCAGCGTTTCTTCGTGACGTCGCATCTGCGCCGCCAGCGGCTTCCCACTTGTCTTGCCGGGTCGCAACGCATCGGCAGGCAGACGCAAATCGGGTTTTTGGATAGCCTCATCCGGCTTACTGGAAGTTGGTCGGGTGTCGTTGAGTGGCATCGGAGCCAGCTTAATTGCCGGTCGAACTCGGGGACCTCCTGTCCCTTCAGGTCGAGGTTCCCGCTCTTTTTCACGAGCCCCGCCGGGGCCGATCGTGGGAAGTTTGCCGCTGACATGGCGCGGGCCGATGTAATCATCGCGCCGCATGACCCGCGACAAGGGTCCATGGCCCTCGGCCGATAGCTCCATCGGCGCGACCGGCGAATCCACCAGGGGAGCAGCCCCAGTAGGGCCAGAACCAGATGTGCCAGATCCGGTAGCCGAGGCAACTTCGGACACTTCTTCGGGAGCAGGTTGTTTCTTGCGGATTCCCCCCAGCGGGGAACTTGGCTTGGGGGCGGCAAGGACGGGCATCCGGCCGGTCCGAACCGGCTCCGAAGGACGCTCTGGTGCAGCCGGCGCGGCCTTCGAGGGTTTTGCCGTCGCGGGTGCCCCAGGATTTTTGAAATGGTCGCGAAGCTTAACTTCTTCTTCGTCGGTTAAGCTTGCCAGCGCAGAGCCCTTCCCACGGATACCTAGCTTCGCGCAGATATCGACAAGGTCTTTGCTGTCTAATTTGAGTTCCTTCGCTAAGGAATAAATGCGGGACGCCAAAATCAGATTCTCCATGCGAGCAAGTTAGTCACGCGATTTCTTTCGGGGCTGTCTTGGCTTGCTCTGAGTGTCAATAAAAAACTTAGGAAATCATGGGAAACGTCCTCCTCCACGAACACAACTATCGATCACCGTAGAGTTACTCGGGGACTTGCTCCGAAGCAGACTCCCCCTCGCCAGCGGGGGCCCCATCTCCGACAGTTTCCCCCTCCGAGGCGGTTTCCACGTAGGCGGGCGGTTCTTCAATCAGGGCATTCGCCGCCGCCAACCGGTCATCTTCCCGCTTCTGCCGACGCGCCGAAGCGGCTGCCGCTTCCGCTTCCTCAGCTCGACTCTCGGCTTGCTCGACGATGAGCTCGACTTGTTCTTCGCTCAAGCCGCCCATTTCCATCAACGCATCGGGTTCGATAATCGACAGGTCGTCGTAACTGAGAAAACCTTCCTCGACCAAACGCTCGGCCAACTCCACGGCGACCCCTTCGAGCGAACTGAAACCCTGGACGGCCCGGTCGATGGACTCGGCCAGTTCGTCCTGGGTCATGATCTCGATATCCCAGCCTGCCAGTTTGCTCGCCAGCCGCACATTTTGACCGCGACGTCCGATTGCCAGCGACAATTGGTCCTCGCGCACCAGCACAATGGCCCGGCCCAGCATCCGACACAGGATCACCTGCTCAACTTCTGCCGGTTGGAGCGCGTTGGGGATGAGGATTTCCAGATTGTCGTCCCAACGGACGATATCGATGCGTTCGCCACCGAGCTCGTCGACGATGTTTTTGATGCGATTCCCGCGAACTCCCACGCAGGCCCCCACGCAGTCGACGCGCTGGTCGCTACTGGAGACCGCGACTTTCGAACGATAACCGGGTTCGCGGGAGATGGCCCGAATTTCGATCACGCTGTCGATGATTTCCGGAATTTCCTGCTCGAACAACCGCTGCACAAGCTGCGGACGGGTGCGACTGAGAATCACTTTGATGCGGCTGCCCGACTTACGGACTTCAAACACCGTGGCCCGCACACGTTCGTTCACATGGTGCGTTTCCCCTGGAATTTGTTCGCTGCGCGGCAAAATCGCTTCGACATTCGAGAGTGTGACGGTCGCCGCTCCCCCCTCGTAGCGTTGCACGATCCCACTGACCATCTCGCCGATCAAGTCGTTGTACTCGTCGTACAGGGCATCGCGTTCGGCTTCGCGAATCTTTTGAATCATGACCTGCTTGGCCGTTTGGGCTCCGATGCGGCCCACGGTTTCTTC
This sequence comes from uncultured Planctomycetaceae bacterium, assembly GCA_937860165.1. GTDB lineage: Bacteria > Planctomycetota > Planctomycetia > Pirellulales > Lacipirellulaceae > Bythopirellula. The sequence continues at coordinate 4,998 of CALMBE010000140.1, read as the reverse complement.
CGAGTCGAGCACCTCACCATCGCAAGTGGCCGTGATGGCCCCGCTTTGCCGGTCGATGCTTACCTCGACTTCGGATTCTTCGCCGTAATACTTTTTGGCAGCCGACACGAGCGCAGCTTCGATCCCCTCGAACACGATTTCCTTCTGAATGTTCTTATCGCGGTGGATCGCATCGACGATTCTCAGTACTTCGCTCGCATTCATGGGATTAAGTCTCCGCGACGTTTCTCGCCCGTCGCCAGGCAACCAAATTGTTCAAATTGTCCTGATTGTAGTGTGCTTTGGTCGGTCTATACCCCGAGCGCTACGCCCCACTCAACTAGCGGGCAAATCGACCAAAACCCTTTTGCGAAGCCAACTTAGTGTGGTTCACAATCCAGCGATCATACCCTACCTAAGGCGCCTGTCAACCACCCCACAATCCCGCGACCGGTGGTCGCGGGATTATGGGATAGCGCGACCACCGGTCGCGGCTTTGTGAAGGACCCCCTAGCACGGGGAAAAGTCCTGATTACAATCCACCGTTCAAATCCCCCCCGGTCGCCCTTGACCGAGTGGGTGTTCCCCAGACCCCTGGGCTTGCTTAGAAATGCTCACTCACGGCGTGCGACCACGCCAACTCAAATGGTTTCACGCCGGACCCATGTTGTTCGGCGATTGGGGTACCAGCAGACTTTACGTGCTCGGCTTGGCGTTCTATTACGCCGGCCATGCCTCGTTTTGGTTCATGGCCGCCATGTCGGTACTGCTCGTGGGAGTTGGATGGGCCTACCAAGTCATTTGCCGGCTCTACCCCGACGGCGGGGGAGTCTATTCCTCGGCTCGCGATCGGTCGCACACCCTCGCGGTCATCGGGGCCTTGCTCCTGTGTGCCGACTACATTGTCACGGCCTCGCTCTCGGCCCTGGACGCCTTTCACTACGTGCATCTGCCAAATCCCGAACTGTGGGCCATCGGGTCCATTCTCCTGATTGGCTTCCTGAACTATTTCGGCCCTACCAAGGCCGGCACCGGGGCCATGATTGTCGCCGTGCTCACGGCTGCCCTCAGTTTGATTATCGCCTTCTTTGCGTCCGACGATCTGGGATCGGCAACCATCACACCGGTCCAAACAGGCGGGCTCGCGACCTGGGCCCAATTCACCAAACTCATTCTCGCTATCTCGGGGGTCGAGGCAATCGCCAATATGACCGGCATTATGGTCGAGCCGGTCGAAAAAACTGTCAAGAAATCTATTTGGCCCGTGTTGGCCGAAATCGTCATTCTGAACATGGTCCTCACTGTTGCCATGCTCGCCATGCCCGAAAGCCGCATCGGCTCAGGGGGTCCTGGGATTGCCACCGGAGTCGAAACCACCGAGAAAATGCGCGACACGATGGTCCGCATTCTCGCTTCGCACTACGTGGGCGAAGCCTTCGCGGCCGTGGCTGCGGTAGTGTTCGCCTTGCTGCTCCTCTCGGCGGTAAACACTGCGATCACCGGTTTGGTGAGTATCCAATACATGATGGCCGCTGACAAAGAACTTCCTACGGGCCTCACGGGATTGAATCGATGGGGGATGCCTGTCCTGCCCTTATGGGTGGGAACCATCGCCCCAGCGTTGGTGGTTTGGTTTGTGCCCAATGTCGGGAGCTTGGCCGATCTCTATGCCATCGGCGTGGTCGGTGCCGTGGCGCTGAATCTCGGTGCGTGCTCGACCAACATGAAGCTCTCTATGCGCGGGTACGAGCGCGCGCTCATGCTCATTCTTGCCGTGCTGATGCTGGTGGTTTGGCTGACGATTGCCTGGGAAAAACCCCATGCCTTGGGTTTCGCCCTCACGATCTTGGGTCTCGGTTTAGCAGGCCGTTGGACCGCCCGTCATCGCGAGGAAATTCGCGCCTGGGCTGAGGTTAAGGTTCCCGGTCTTGTCGAAGCTACCGATGCTGCTTCCGAACGCATTGCCGTTACCGCCGCGGCCCTGGCCGGTAGGGCCCAAGTGGTGACCGAAGGCCCCATTCAAACCCGAATCTTGGTTTCGACCCGGGGTAATCCGCGGCTCATGAAGTTTGCCATCGAAGAAGCCAAGGCCCACCATGGAGAATTGCTTGTTCTCTTCGTCCGCCACATTGCCGTCGCCGCGTTTGCTCCGATCAAGCTGATGGAACTGGCCGAGGACCGCGAGGCCGTGGCCATGTTTGCCGAATTCCGCGCCGCAGCCGAGGCCGCCAATGTCCCGGCGTATTTCCTGTACTCGCCCGCTTTCGATGTGGCCGATGCTATTCTCGAAACCGCCGCCACGCACGCCGTCGATACCCTGCTGTTGGGAACTACCCGCCGGGGTGTCCTCTGGCGGGCCATGAAGGGGGACGTCATCCAGCAAGTCGCCACGAATCTCCCCGACCGGATCACGCTGCTCGTTCACGGATAGAAGAAGCAAGGCGAAAACGAGGAGCGGGCTAAACTCGCCCCACCACCACCGCCGCTGCTTGACCCTGGGGAGTGACCGACAGCTTCAAGAAACTCCCCCCGACAGGGAGATTGTTTTGGCCGGAAACCTTCAACGGACACTCGGGATCGGGGGTCGAAAAATTGCGCGTTCCAAACAAAGTTTCCGTTTCCAAGGCCCGCACACTGGCCACCAGTTCAACCACTCCACTCCCCGCGCCCAAGTTACCGAAATAACTTTTCACCCCCACGGTCGGCACCCCGCTAGCGGTTTCGCCGAACACATCGCCAATAGCCGCCGCCTCGGCGATATCACCAGCTTTGGTCCCCAATCCGTGCGCGTTGATATGCCCGCAATCTGGGGGGGCAATGCCAGCTTCGCCGAGAGCCACTCGGGCCGCATTGGCTAAGGCTTGCCGCTGATTTCCCCGCAATTGCGAATCGGCCACGCTGCTGCTCCCCGCGCCGAGGATTTCGCCGTAAATCTTCGCTCCCCGGCGCCGTGCCGATTCCAATTCTTCCAGCACAATCGCCCCCGCTCCCTCGCCGACCACCATCCCCGTGCGGTGGGCATCAAAGGGCCGCGAGGCCTCGGCGGGCTCGCACTCGGGGCTGGCCAATTGCTCGGTTTGCAGGGCATGCAGGGTCTTGAACGAGTGGATTCGGGTCCCCGTCGCACCTGCGACCATCAGGTCGGCATGGCCCCGCGCGATGGTTTGCATCGCCTCGCGGATCGCCAAGATCCCCGAGATCTCGCGCATCGTCAGCGAATTATTCGGACCACGAAAATCATTGAAAATCGCGATGTGGCTGCCGGGCATGTTCGGCAAAAACTTGAGCATCCAGAGCGGGCTCATCGCACTGAGCCCAGCGGAACCCCACTGCGAGTAAGCAAACTTTCCTTCGCCAGCCCCGCACTTGAGCATCCCGTCGACAAAGTCGTCGGGAGGGCTCAGCATGTAGTCGCTCCCAAACACCACCCCGCACCGCTCGGGGTCCATCCCGGCAGAAGTCGCCCGCGCATCTTCGATGGCCTGCTGCGAACAGGCGATAGCCATCATCGTCTCCCGGCACATCACCTTGAGGGCCTTGCGGATGGTCTTTTTCAACTCCTTTTCCAGCGGGCCGAAGTTGTCGATCTCCCCCGTGAAGTCCCGACACTCACCGCCGAAGACAACCCGATCCCCCACGGCGGGCAATGATTCCAGTCGTGCGACACCACTTTGTTGGGATTGCAACGCGTCCCACAGGACACTCACCGAATTGCCCAGCGGGCAAGCGACTCCAAGTCCAGTAATTACAACACGTCGATTCATTAAAAAAGGGAGAAGGGAGAAGGGAGAAGGGGGAAGGGGGAAGGGGGAAGGAAAAAAACATCAAGGCGAGCCGTAAGCGTAAGCGCCCGGAGCTTTGAAGAAAAGGGGACCCGAATGCACCACCCCCCTTAAAAAAACCCGCCCCTGGGGCCACCGGGGGGTGTCACTCCCCGTTCTTTCATCCGGTCGTTAAACCGCTGGAATATGGTGTCCATTTTGGCACGCTGCTCGGGGGTCGTCCAATCCAGCATTTTCTTGCGAAACTCATCCATTTGTTTCCCTGTAGGGGGACCACCTTCCGGACCACCTCCAAAACCCGGTCCACCCCGGCCTCCACCCAGAGGACCGCCGCCGCGAGCCTGCATCTCGTCGATCCGTTTATCCATTTTCGCGAGTTGCTCCTCGGGGCTCTTTTTCAGAAACTCTTCGATTCGGGCCTCGAACATCTTCATGAACATCGGCGCACTACTCTCGAAAAACTGCTTGCGCTGTTCTTCGGGGAGGCCCTGCATCTTCGCACCCATCGCCTGGCGATTCTCGCGCTGCTCGGCTTCGGTCATGTTGTGTCGACTGGCAAACTGTTCGTCCCGAATCCGCTCCATTTCTGCCAAGACCGGGTCCTGAAAGCTAAACCAACCCAAGAACCAACACAGCAGAAGCAGGACGGCAAGTCCTGCGACTCCGAACATTGTTTTTTGCTTGTTCATCGTCTTGCTCCCAGACTCTGAAGTCTCGTAGAGATTTAATTCGTTTTGTGCCCGCGAATCACGCGAAAGCTCGCGAATGAATCATTACTAAAAGATCGGGTTATAGATTTTTTTTGCACGTTGCTGAAACCCCGCAATTTCTGAATCATTCGCGTCCATTCGCGTGATTCGCGGGCAAATTTTTGCATTTTCTTACTCCTCGGGCACCACCACCGCATCGACATGGCCATCCAGATACGCATAGTTCCTCGACCCGTTCTCGGCAGGTGCTCCATGGAAATGGTCAAAATCAAACACCACCCACACCGACCCGCTGCCAGCGACAACCGCGCCCTCCCGCCGCTCGCGGCTTAGCGTTCCCCCAGCCACCAGCCACCAGCCACCCTCTAATACCTCCCGTGATAGGTCTGATCCGCACGGGTCGCGGTCTGGGGTGCCACCGGGGTAGTTCCCACGGGAAGCGTCGTATTCGGGCCCCGACTTTCCACAAACAGCAAGGCATCAGCCCGGGGAGGGGATTTCAGCATCGGAATGTTGTCAGTCAGCAA
>CALMBE010000139.1 GCA_937860165.1 uncultured Planctomycetaceae bacterium | reverse complement strand
CGGGGTACCAGCGTGAGCATGGCACCCCAAAGTGAAAAAGTGATCGGCCCTGCGACAGGCGTGGCAACAGGCGCATCGCTTTACTCTTCAGCTTATGTTACTGATGGCACTAATCCTGGGTATGACGACGCGATTGTAACCTTTCAGCGTATTGCCTCGATTCCCAACATGCGGGCGGTTAATCACAGTTGGGGAAAAGAGGAAGTGGATTTTTCAAACCCGAACAACGGGGAATCGCTATTAACGATGGCGATAGACTGGTCTGCCTCTTGGCATAACGTGCTTCATGTCGTTGCCGGAAACCAAGGTAATACGGCAATTATTCCGGCCCCCAAAGACAATTACAACGGTATTACGATAGGTCGGTCAGCGAAAGCCGCCGATGGCGTCTATCGTAAGGTCTCAGGAGGAAATAACTATGACGAAGACGCTTTTGGTATCAGAACGTCGATCTCGCTAATAGCTCCTGGCGATGCAATCGAGCTCGCAAGGACTGGTGATGCCCATAATATTGCCAATGGATCTAGCTACGCCACGCCCCATGTGACCGGGACAGTTGCGCTTTTGCAGCAAAATGCGTCAACTACTCACCAGCGTCGACATGAAGTGATGAAGGCGGTGCTGATGAACTCGGCGGACAAGATCAAGGGCATCATGGGTATGGAGCGGACGGTTGTCAAATTAGAGGGCGGAACTTGGTTTGGCTCAACTGCCGACACCAATTCTGCCGTTTCCCTAGACATGGAAATGGGGACAGGCCATTTGAATGCAAGTCGAGCGCTCCAGCAATTCAATGCTGATGAGCAAGACCCTGGCGGCGTAGCACCAATAGGTTGGGATTACAACATTCAAGACGATCCGTTCATACCGACCACCTATTCACTCACTCTAAATGCGGGCGATTTTGTGTCAGCCACGCTCGCATGGGATCGAGAAGTATTTCTCGACTCGCCGTTTCTCAATTATCAACCGGGCAACCAATTCCTTGACTTCGGCTTTGCCGATCTCGACCTTACCTTGCGGTCGAGTGGTGGGACTGTCATCAAGGCATCTAACGGCATAGCGTCGAATGTGGAGCATATTTTCGCACAAGTCCCGTCCGCTGGTACTTACACTCTTGAAGTAGAGACATTCGAGAACACAATACCCTTTGCGCTGGCTTGGTGGGCAGGACCAGATGAACGACCGGCAACCCAGTTGGGTGACTTCGATGTTGACTCCGACGTCGACGGGACCGACTTTCTCCAATGGCAGCGAGGCAATTCGCCGATGCCTTTTAGCTCTACAGACCCAGGAGAACTGCAAAGTCATTTTCTCCGAACAACATAGTCTTTTCGGGCGTAGTTGTGTCTAGCAGGGGGGCTTCTTTGAATTGAAGGAAGCCGCTGATGTATGCCACGACTCTTTTGGAATCATTTTCCCAACTCGACGACCCTCGTTCTCGGCGAGGAATCCGCCATCCATTTGCTGGCATGGTGGTGCTGATGTTGCTGGGCATGCTAGCGCGTATTCGTGAAATGGAAGTGCTCGTCCGCTGGGCAGGCCTGCACTGGGATCAACTTCAGGAGCCGCTCGGATTTGACCGGGAGGAACCACCTTGTGCCACCACGATCAGTCGCACGCTGGCCCAATGCAGCGTTTCCGAGTTTCAGGCGGCCCTGGCCACCTGGTTGCAGCAGTGCTTGGCAGAAACTCCCAGCACAGGCGTAGTTGCCGTGGATGGCAAGACGGCCAAACAAGGACTCGACGAGAACGGTCGCCCCCTCCACATGCTCAACGCCTTTGTGCATGATTTGCAGGTGGTGGTCGGCCAATGGTCCACGGGGGCAGAAAAAACCAACGAGCCCACCTTGCTGCGTCGCCATCTGCAAACCTTGCTTGACACCTATCCGATGTTGCAACTGATTACCGGTGATGCCATCTTCGCCCAGCGTCCCTTGGTCGAATTGATACGCGCCAAGAATCGGGATTATCTGCTCCAGATCAAGGCCAATCAGGGCGATACGCTGGATGCTTTAGAGCACTGCTTCGCCCAAGCTGCCAACCGTGTGCCAGCCGCCGAGACGACCGAAAAAAAGGGGCCTTCCAGGAAACCCGTCGTTTATGGGTGGATCTAGACAACGCGGACTACATCCGAGAGACGCTGGATCTGCCGGGTTGCCAAATTGTCCTGCGCGTGGATCGTGAGCTATGCACCGACGATGGCGAAATCGTGCTGCATGATACTCGCTATTATGTGAGCAGCCTCAATCCCGATCTGGTCACCGCCGCCGACCTCTTGAAACATGTTCGCCAGCACTGGCGGATTGAAAACGGTTTGCACTTCTTGAAGGACCGCTGGTGGGACGAGGATCGTCACCATACCCGTCGACCAGGCCTCTCCGCCTGCCTAGCGGCGATCAACAACGCCGCCCTCTCGATCCACCGACTCCGGTCCGATCCTGATTTACCCGTCCGAGCAGCCGCCGACTACATTGCCTGGAAACCGGCCCTCGGACTCAAACTGCTCAATTCCTGACTTTGCAGTTCTCCTGCTCTACAGACCTCGCCGATTGGCAAACCAACTACGGCACGGGTACACTAACCGCTGCGACGGCGGTGCCGGAGCCTACAAGTGGGCTTGTGTTACTACTTAGTCTCGCGGCCATGTTCGTTGTTCCTGCCAGGTTTGCATGGTAGTCTTCGTTCCAGAGTTCACTCGCAGTATAATCACGGTGACAAAAAAAGCGCAGAAGCGTGTGGATCGATATTCCGCCCTAGCGAGTCACTGCGGTTAGAAGTTACTCGATTGAACTGAGAAGATTTGTTGATAATGAGCGAGAACGCTGAACAAATAATCCCTGCCCGCCGGGCCCGAGTCGTCAAGAATCCTGTCCCTTGGTACACGCCACGGTTCTGGCACGGGATGCGATTCTCGACTTGGTTACGGGTCTTGGCCCGAAACAAATTCGACGTTTCGTTCTTCAAGCTCCATACCGCTTCGAGCATTACGTTTGTTTCGCTCTTAAACAGTCTCTTGGCTAAACTCGACGCGGTTCTTTATACCCGCCGCACTTCCCAAGTTGAACTTCCCGCCCCGCCAATCTTTATTTTGGGACACTGGCGAGCCGGGACGACGCTCTTGCACGAACTGTTGATTCTCGATGCGGCCCACACGTTCCCCAATACTTATCAGTGTTTCGTGCCGCACCATTTTGTCCTCACGGAGAAGTGGTTGGCCCCGCTCACGCAATTACTCATCCCACGACGCCGACCCATGGACAACATGGCCGCCGGTTGGCGGCGGCCCCAGGAAGACGAGTTCGCGCTGTGCAACTTAGGGGTCCCTTCTCCTTATCTGACGATGCTCTTTCCCCGTCGCGGCGCTGCCCACCCGGAATACTTGGACCTGGGGTCGCTCTCGCCCGGGGAACAGCAAGCTTGGGGCCAGGCACTCG
>CALMBE010000138.1 GCA_937860165.1 uncultured Planctomycetaceae bacterium | reverse complement strand
GGCTAAATGCTTGTATCCCTGCCGGGATGAGGATTGTACCCCTACGGGAAAACTGTAATTTGCAATACAAGCAAATCCCACCTGCAAGCGCGGCAACTTCAAGTTCACCCATGAAATTTCTGAAGAACTCTAGTTTTCATCGATAGAAGTTATTTCCAATGGTGATCTAGTATTTACTGGTGATCGATTACAATCGAATCGCAATGAGTCTACTCCGTTACGACGGTCAGGCTATCTCGTGCGGGCCAATTTGGGGACCTACTCGATCATGATTACTACACACGATACGCTACTCCAGGCATTCCGACGGGTTCACCACTCAGTGCGCGAAGCTCTCCTGATTGCCTGCGAAGAACTCCCTTTCGAACAATTATCGGGCGAAGCCACGCTTGCGGCGGGGGATACGGTTTACGCGATTGATCGCATTGCCGAGCGAGCTTATTTGGAGGCGATCACACAAGAAATTGCCTCGCTGGTCTCCGTAGTGGTGATCGGCGAAGGATTGCCCGCGGGGGAGATTGTCCTTCCCCTTGGGAGCCAGCGGAGTGATGCCCAGTGGATTGTCATCACCGACCCCATCGACGGCACACGAGGATTGATGTTCCAGAAAAGGCCTGCTTGGGTAGTCACGGGTATAACGCGAAATAGAGGATCGGCTACTTCTTTGGCTGATATTGAGGTCGCGGTGCAAACCGAGCTACCGCTGGTGAAGCAGTACCTGTGCGACGAATTCTGGGCGATCCGTGGCGAGGGTGCCCAGGGGGAACGGTGGAATCGCATGGCGGGGGTTTCCGAACCCCTCACACTACAACCTTCGACCGTCAGCGAAGTGACCCACGGCTTTGGTACCGTATGCAGCTTCTTCGCCGGGGGACGCGAAGTCTTGGGAAAAATTGCCGACGAACTCTCCCACCGACTTCTTCAGGGAACCGACCTTGCCGAAGCTCGTATTTTCGAGGATCAGTATGCCTCGACCGCGGGCCAACTTGCCGGATTGTTTCAGGGACAAGATCGATTCGTGATCGATCTGCGCCCCCTCTTAGCACCCTGGCTCCGCGAGCATGGCAAACCGCTCCCCCATTGCTGCCATCCCTACGATCTCTCAGCCAAACTTATCGCCGATGAAGCAGGGGTCGTCCTTAGCAATCCCAAGGGGGGTCAGCTAGATGCTCCGCTCGATACCGAGACGCCTGTCGCTTGGGTCGGATATGCAAACCCGAGGTTGAGAGAAATGATTGAGCCGGTGCTCATCGACGTAATTCGAGATATACTGGGGTGAGAGTTATGTGTCCCTCCAGCACAGAACCTTGTACGGTATGCCAATAATTGTCGAGACTTGTCGTGGAAATTATCTCGGTTCATCAGCTCTCACGCCACTATGGTCAACGTCGGGGAATCGAAGACGTCAATCTTTCCGTCAAAAGTGGAGAAATTTTCGGATTTCTGGGTCCGAATGGTGCGGGCAAGACGACGACGATTCGGGTCTTACTCGGACTCTTACATCCCAGCCAGGGCAAAGCGAAAATCTTCGGACTCGATTGCTGGGAGCAAAGCGCCGCGATTAAGCGACAAGTCGGATATCTCCCCGGAGATTTGAGGCTCTATCCCTGGTTCACTGGCAAGAACGCGCTGTCTATCGTAGGAGCAATCCGGGGACAAGACTGGGACCAAAAGCATGGTCGCACGCTGCTCGAACGATTCCAGTTGGATGACAAGGTAACAGTGAGTAAAATGTCTCGTGGTATGCGGCAGAAGCTGGGCATAGTCTTAGCCTTGGCCCATCGACCACGTTTGGTGATTCTCGACGAGCCCACCTCGGGACTAGATCCCCTGATGTGCAACGAGCTTTATCGCTGTCTGCGTGAGATTGCCGCCGAGGGAGCCACAGTATTTTTCTCCAGCCATACCCTGAGTGAAGTCGAACTCCTCTGCGAACAAGTTGCCATAGTGCGAGCGGGCCACATCGTGGCGGATGAATCCATGGAAGTTCTCCGTCGACGAGCCCACCGATCTGTTCTGTTGAGGTTTCAAGGTGACTCGATGTCGAGAATCGTCCCACCGGATTTCCTGAATGTCCAGGAACGGATTGGTCAGACTTGGCGATGCGAACTCACGGGCACGACTCCCCAGTTGGTGGCCTGGGCCGCCGGGCAACCACTGGAAGATTTGGAAGTGAGTCCGTCTAGCTTGGAGAGCTTGTTTCACCGTTACTATGAGGGTGAGGAGAAAGCATCATGATGTTTGGCTTGTGGCGAAAAACTCTATCGGAAACCTGGGTGCAATTACTCTTGTTCGGCGTGGCCTTGGGGGTTGTGACATTGCTACTGACGATGCTGCTGCCTAAATTGGAACTGGGGATCCGGCATGTCTTCGCAACCCTTCCCTTTGTTCGTCAATTGATTCAGGCGTTGTTGGGGGAAGATCTTGGCGTGAGCATCACGCCCCAAACATTGCAGGCTATTATTTGGGTCCACCCCACTGTGCTGGCACTTGTGTGGGCGCAAGAAATTGTCTTTTGCACGCGCGTCCCAGCCGGTGAAATTGATCGAGGCACCATCGATATCCTGTTGAGTTGGCCAATCTCGCGCCGCAAGCTATTTTGTTCAGAATCGATTGTCTGGCTAGCAGCGGGAATATGGCTTTGTCTAATGATGATGGTTGGACACACCGTCGCGCGTCACCTGGTTTCCTTATCCACTCCCTTTTCCTGGCGGAGGGGACTGATCGTATTGGGGAATCTCTACAGCATGTATGTCGCGGTCGGGGGAGTGACGCTTTTTATTTCGGCGATGAGTGATCGTCGGGGACGGGCGATGGCAGTGGTCTTTGGGCTGGTCTTGGTGTCCTTTCTGTTGAATTTTCTGGTGCAATTCTGGCAGCAGATAGAAGTCTTAGCACCTCTGGGTGTCCTCAACTATTATCGGCCAGCGCAGATTTTAGCGACTGGTAAAGTGCCCTTGCATGAAATGCTGGTGCTGTGGAGCGTAGCCGCGGTGGCATGGGTAGCGGCCTTGGAGATTTTTGCTCGTCGCAATATCTGCACGTTGTAGTGCTCGACGAGATCGGCAGCAGCATTACTATTCTTACGGCTACCCCTAACACTCAAGTTAAAGCGTTGGGGATTGCCGCGTGGGGACTGAGAAAAGCCGAAAAACATCGTGATGCGAATTGTGAAGGCGGTTTTCGTCGGTCGAATGGAAGTACTCATTTCACGCACAGAACTCAGGGCTCATTCTTCGTAGGTAACGACCCCATTGCCTGTGAATCGAGCCCACACCTCATTGGTCAGACACCTATGGCATTTCTATCCGAGCTATAACCGAAAGTTGTGTTCTGGCTGAATAGAGAAAGGGGGCGTATCCTGCTGGTGATTTGGTTTTTGTTTCACTAGCGGCCCGCACCCACAAGTGGGTACCCGGGCAACGGAGGATACGCCAT
>CALMBE010000137.1 GCA_937860165.1 uncultured Planctomycetaceae bacterium | reverse complement strand
CTGGAGTACCAGCGTGGGCATGGCACCCTAAAGTGAAAAACTGATTGGCCCTGAGGCGTAGTAAATAGGAGAAAAAACACAGATTTCGCCCGCCCCTCCGAATCATGGACAATCTCCGTGCGACAGGTGTTCGGAGCCTATTTCGAGAGAAAACGAGACCTTTGCCCATTCCCTAAATTTAGCGCCCGAGTAGTGCGACTCGACTCTTCGAGTTGTGAAATCACGAGTCGGAGACTCGTGTTACTCTTTGAGTCGCGCGAGGAACTTTGCGGCGAAGGATTCGTCCTGGCTAGCGACCGGGGGAAAGGAAACCACTTCCGATGTTTCCAGTTGCTGCACCTCGGGGTTGTCGGACTCGCTGGAAACGCATTGATTGGATTGCCCACAGTGAGGGCAATTGGCCGGACATCGCTGGCAATCTCGGTTTGTGCGGACACATTTCACTTCCCAGAGATACCCACACTTTTCACACTCGTACTTGTGCTGTTCTAGGATATTGACGCATCGCACCGTACCACACAACGGAGTACCGCAACTGCAACAGCCGCCGCAATTCTCGCAGCAGTTTGAGCCAGCTCCACAGGAGTTGCAGCATTCCCAGGGAAACCGAAATCCCGGGATGCACACAAACTTACTGGAAACTTTCCAGCAGGTCTTTTCTTCTTTTTCGACCACTCTTTGAGGACAACACACAGGCTCGCAACAACATGTTGACTGTGACACCCCGCGATGGCAGGCGATGGGTTCTACCTGGCGGTCGGCAACTTGAACCTTGCTGGATTCTGCCCCAAAGACCAGCGGTAATGGAGTGGGTTCTCCCTCGCCGCTGCGGACAAGTGCCAGCGGAAGCGAACCAGCGACGATGCAGATCATCGCAACAAGCTTCCGATGACTACAAAACGTGACGTTCATGTTACTTCCTTCGAATCGCAGGAAAACCGTAGCTTAGTAGTCGCGTGGTGTTGCTTAGAAATCGACCATGTATCGAGTTCCCAGCGTGGTGTAATGTCCCGCCGTAAATCCAGCGACCGGGGCGTGTTCGTCGATTTCGCCATAGCTGGCATTGAACTGCATTCTGGCGAAGGCGTTCCAATACCAATTGAGTCCCAAGGTATGGCTGCGCCCGACCCCACCGAGAATATCTTGGTCGGTGAAGTCGGCGGCTGACCAGCGGTAGGCGATTTGCCAAGCGCCCCAACCGCCGCGAATCCCGTCGTTGCAGGTATCCACGAGGAAAAAGTTTTCCAACGGCTGGACGCGAGCCAGTTGCCCCGTTTCGCGATCCCAGGGCATGAATTCGCCAGTGAGGAAATACGCTACTTGCGCATATCCACCGAAGAACTCCACATCTGGAAATCCCTTGCGGTCGAGCCAGATATTTTGATATTCCCCGACAAACTGCAGGGCACCAAAATTCCACACATTTTCCAAGGCGAGGAGTTGGTAATCGTCGGCCCCTGAAATGACACCCGTGTCGAGCCAACGCGAGGACGTTCGGGCTTCGGGCCGGGTCTGAAATCGGGCTTCGTTCGTGGCTCGCCCCGGTGTTCCCGAGCCATCTGGGTTAGCGACACTACCAGCGATCGCCCAGTGCCCATACCCACGACCTCCTGAAGTTTCGTCGTACCAAAAAGTATTCGCCAAACGTCCGGCATACTCATCTTGGTAGTGATCGCTGATGTAGTTTCCTTCGTCTTGAATCAGGCGTTGATTGAAAATCCCATAACGCCAGTTCCAGGCCAAGTCTTCCGAAAATGCCCAGGATTGAATCCCCAGTCGGCGATTGTCCTGATTGAAACCTTCGATAGAGAAAGGCCGTTCCATAAAAACATTGAAATTACTGCTATTAATGTGATCGAGACCATAGGGACGCTTTTGATTTCCGACAAGCACCGTTTGCAGGTAAGGGACATCGTGCCAACCGAGAAAGGCATCTCGAAATTCGGGGCTGATTCCGTTGGCGAATTCCATCTCGATGCGATACTCCATGGTCTGCCACAAATCACCTGCCACTCCGAAGCGGAGGCGGCGAAACCCGATTCGGTCCTGAGGCGAAATCGCAGGGTTGCCATTCTCGAAGGCATTCACGCCGGGAGAGTCCCCTGGGAAAGCCCAGTGGTCGGCATGGATGCGACCGCGGACTCTCATCGTCGAGCCGTCGTGCCCAGTGAAAGCGGAATGTTTGATTTTGGCTTTGAGTTCTGAGTTGGCTTCCGACAGTGAGTCATAGTTTTCACTGAGCTCGTCGTATTTCTCTTCCAAGTTTGTGAGCCGCTTTTCGAGTGAGCTTTCAGACGAGTCCTCTGACTTTTCCGACTTTTCTTCATCGGATTCGTCCAAGAAGAATCGGTTGTAAGCAACCGAGGAGACGGAAGGTTCATCTTCGACGGTTTGGAAAGGCTGCCAGCCGAATTCACTCGCACTGGCTGCGATGCCAGTGAAGAGATAGAGAATCGCCATTGTCGACTTAAGACATCGAGGAAGGAAACACAACAAGGCACATAGCATGGATCGATTGGTTGCCACTAAGTTTCTTCCCACACCCCTGAACGGATAGCGTCAGGGAGTAAATTGCCTTGACCGGAGAACAGAATTTCTCGGATTACATTCCCCAGCCAGCACACCGTGCATCTCCGGGGTCTTGGGAAAAATCGTCGTGGTAGGCACTGAAAAATCAGGAAATTTGGTGCAAGTGGAACCTCTGGGAACAGAATCCACGGTAGAAGCCAGAAAGAAGGCAGGGTTTCGCTGCGCGAACAAAACTTCGCAACCCGCAGAGTTTAACAAGTCATGATTGCGAACTTGGATTCTGATCTTCCGCGATTTTTAGTTCAGCCCGCATTCTTTCCCGGGACTGGGGAAGGGGGAAGGCTCAAGTCGCTTTGGGACGCTGCGCCCGGAAGCGGGACGGAATTTGCTCACGAATCGCCGTTTGCTAATCATTCGCTTCTACAGGGCCAATGACTTTTTCACAATGGCGGGTGCCATGGCCACGGCGGTACTCC
>CALMBE010000136.1 GCA_937860165.1 uncultured Planctomycetaceae bacterium | reverse complement strand
CCAACGAAGCCTACCTCGCCGCGAAGCCGGGAGAACGTTACGCGGTCTATTTCACGAATGGTGGATCGGTGAAACTCGACCTGTCCGGCGCGCCCGGCACTTACAACATCACCTGGATCAGCGTCTCAATGGGCCGCGTGGTGGAAACCTCGGAGAAGGGAGGCGATCGCCTGATGGACGCAACGATTGAAGGCGGCGGTGTAGTACCACTCTCCGCACCGTACAAAGGTGGTTGGGTGGCCGCGATCATGAAGAAATGAGCGTCTTGTGTACCAATTCCCTTTTTCGACTTGCTCGAAAGTTCATGGAATCTATTCCTGCAATATATCGCGAGCAGCAGCGTTGTTTACCAAGCTGTGCGTCATTCGAAATTGATGGGGAGTCACGCCAACTCGCCGAAGAAATACTTCATGAAAATATTTTGCATCGCTGAATCCACAACGACACGATACAACGGAAATTGCCAAATCTGTTTCGATAAGTGCCCTGCGCGCTAGGTCAAGTTGCGTTCGAATTATTACAGCCTTGGGGGATTGGTCAAACAACGCTTTGAAACGCCGATTCAAAGTGCTGCGAGACATAGGGATGGCATGTATCACATCGTCGACTGATATTCCCAAGCAGGCATTCTTGCGAATAAATCGCACCGCTTGGACAATTTCAGGATCGTCACTTGCTAGTAAATCTGTTGATTTCCGTGTGATAACAATCCGTGGTGGGATGAGCTCACCACTAAAGGAGTAGTCCGGGATCGACATCATCTTGTCCAAGGTTGCCGCTGCCTCATAACCAATCCGATCCGTATTCAAATCGATACTACTTAGGGTAGGAATGGAAAGCCCACAGATGAAAGGGTCGTTGTCCACTCCAAGCACTGCAACTTGACCGGGCACCTTGACATCACAAATTCTGCAGACGTCAACTAATTCTTGACCTTGCTCGTCGTGGCAACAAAGAATTCCAATCGGTTTTGGCAAGCTGAGAATCCATTCACTCAGCCGGTCCTGTCGGAGATCACCGTCTGTTGCTTCCGGTGAATCCTCTTCGTAGCAAAAAATATGACAGTCACAACCAGCCTGAGTTACGCGATTCTGGAACCCCATGCGTCGATCATCGTCATATCGGTACGTTCCACTGGGCTCACCATAAAACGCAAAATTTCGCAGGCCGCAATCTCGGAAATGCTCGAATGCCATAGCTGAGACTGCTGAATTGGAAGTACCAAATGGAGGGATATTCAAGTCCAGTTTATTGCGTAAGTCGATAACTGGGACTCCGTGCGATAATACGGCCTCGGCTACAAGGGGATTGTCTATTCTGGCCAGTATTCCATCTCCATGCCAAAGCTGGAACCATCGTGGCACCGATTCTGAGAGTCCATAGGGCCTAAAGTGGATGACCCAGTCACCTTTCTCGAAGTTGTACCTGGCGATGCCTTTGAGCAGCCCGCGACCATAGGAACTCGATGTCTCGATGATTAACGCGACGTTTCGCATGAAATAGCAACCAATTGCTTTCTTGAACTTGAGTACAATAGCTCGATGATTTCCCTATATTAGCCATGCATGAATAGAATCAGCAAGTCGGGTGGTCCATTAACGGTTTTCGCTCATTTGAGAAGCAGATTTGACGGCTAATGGCCATCCTAAGAGCAGTGGAATACAACAAGACTGGTCGAAAAACCTACTCAATCGACTTGGAATTGGAATGGAGAAAGTGCAGATGCAGTTTATCATGAATGGAGGGGTTGAGAGGGTTCATCATTGTTGTTCCCCTGTTTTTTCAAATCATCTAGGGTAGGAGTAGTACTTTGCCTCCCGCAGTAAGTAAATGTACAGATGTTCAGACAAATTTGGGTGACGGACCCTTGACGGATATTGAGTACACAACTGAAGCCGCTGAAATCGAGCGACTTGAACTGCTTCTCAGCAGCCCAAGCGATGAGTTGGTTTCGATGATGGGGCGCTTGCGAGGCGATATTCTCATCCTCGGGGCAGGAGGTAAGATCGGTCCGTCGATTTCTCGGATGGCGAAACGAGCGTCTGACCAAGCTGGTACTCCGCGTCGAATCATCGCAGCTTCTCGTTTCTCAAGACTTGAGGCAAAGTCTCGGCTAGAAGCCTCTGGAGTTGAAACA
Source organism: uncultured Planctomycetaceae bacterium (assembly GCA_937860165.1). Classification (GTDB taxonomy): domain Bacteria; phylum Planctomycetota; class Planctomycetia; order Pirellulales; family Lacipirellulaceae; genus Bythopirellula. The sequence goes on along the minus strand of CALMBE010000136.1, from coordinate 3,242 downwards.
ATAGCCATCGATTTGCTTGATGCACAACAGCTCGAGTCGCTTCCAGACGTTAAAAATGTCATCTACTTGGCGGGCTTCAAGTTCGGTTCTTGGGGGCAACCTTCGCTGACTTGGGCGGTAAATAGTTATGTGCCAGGTTTAGTGATGGATCGGTTTCGTAATAGTCGAATTGTCGCTTTTTCAACCGGTTGTGTGTACGGCCTCTCCAAAGTTGCTATGGCAGGTGCCATTGAATCCGATCGCTTGCAACCTTCCGACGAATACAGCATGAGCTGTTTGGGTCGAGAGCGTATTATCGAGCATTTTAGCAGAGAAAACAAGACACAGGCTGCTTTGCTGCGATTGAACTACGCGGTTGAGCTTCGCTATGGAGTGTTGGTTGATATCGCGAAGATGGTTTACACTGGACAGACTATTGATCTGACGATGGGACACGTAAATGTAATTTGGCAAGGCGATGCCAATGCTATGGCTATCTGTGCATTGGAGAAAACCAGTAGCCCGCCTCTTGTGCTAAACCTCGTGGGGCCTGAACTGCTCAGCATTCGTCGTGTCGCAGAATTGTTCGGTGAAATCTTTAACAAGCCTGTGCACTTCGATGGTACTGAATCGTCGACTTGCTTTCTTTCCAATGGGCAACTTTGCCATCAAATGTTTGGTTACCCGCATGTTCCCGTGCGAAGAATCATTGAATGGACCGCAGAATGGATTACTGAATCAAGAACAACAAATAACCAGCCAACATGTTTTCAGGAAAGAAACGGCAACTTCAAAGGGTCTCCCTGAATAGTCAATATGCCCATCTAACCCGAATTGTTTGAGACGACGACATCCGTTAGTTGATTCACACTTTTCGACTGCGTATCTCTAATGAGATAGCCATGACGATTAAGCTTGATCCTCGTCTCTCTAGTGCTCTCCAAAATGGGTTGGCTATACCCGCTTGTCCACTTGCATTGACCGCGAACCGCCGTTTTGATGAGCAGCGTCAACGAGCATTAATACGATATTATTCTGCTTCAGGGGCTGGTGGCCTGGCTATTGGTGTACATACCACACAGTTCGAAATGCACGAGCCGCAGCGAGGGTTGTTCAAACCGATTCTTGAATTAGCGGCTGAAGAATTGCGAAATCAGGAAGAATTATTCGCAAAGACTATGATCTGGATTGGAGGGATTCTCGGAGAAACTCCTCAAGCTGTTCGCGAGGCACTAACTCTCCGCGACACAGGTTACCACGCTGGGTTGCTCTGTCTCAATAGTATGCTTAACTGTAGCGTCAAGGAGTTGATTACCCATTGCCGTCAAATTGCAGAGATTATCCCACTCATAGGTTTCTATTTGCAACCGGCGGTCGGGGGCCAGGTTTTGTCGACTGAATTTTGGCACAGTTTCGCCGAAATCGATAACGTAGTCGCGATTAAAATCGCCCCTTTTAATCGCTATCAGACTTTCGACGTGGTACGAGCTGTCGTTGAAGTAGGCAGAGACGACATAGCTCTTTATACAGGAAATGATGATGCGATTGTCTGGGATCTACTGACGGAGTATGCCATTCTAGTTAATGGCGAAACGAAGCGGCGGAGAATTGCAGGAGGGCTCCTTGGGCACTGGGCTTGCTGGACTCAAAAGGCTGTTTTGCTACTTGAGGAATGCCAGCGGCAGATGTGTCAAGTTTCTATTACTCGCGACCTGCTAACGAAGGCTGCTCAGGTTACTGACTGCAACGCTGTATTGTTTGACGCGGCGAATGGGTTTAAAGGATGCATTTCTGGAATCCATGAGGTTCTACGTCGGCAGGGGCTACTAGCAGGAATCTGGTGTCTCAACCCTCGAGAAACTTTGAGCACCGGTCAATCTGAAGAACTTGATCGTATTTATCGTTCATACCCAGACTTATTCGACGATTCCTTTGTTGCAGAACACCTCGACCAATGGCTCAAGTAGCAAGTCGGTTTGAAAAACGGTAAGGCTGGAGCGGTATGAGTCATCTTGCATCATTTGTGCGATGAGCCGTTTCGAATTCGTCTAGGAGTACGTGTCTGTTGCTTGTGCCGCCTAAAGATTCCAAGAACACAACTATTGACAATAGCTCGAGGTAGGGCGAGCATTAGGATACCAGCGATAGCGGATTATGGTTTAGTAGTATGTACCTTTTCTGATGCAATCGTTCATTGATGTTGAGCTGCTTGTATTCTTTTCATTTGTGGTAGATGTACGCGATGTCGAAAAAGAAAATTTCAAATCAACCATGCCGTGAAGAAAAGTCCTCCGGCGCTACCGTTAGAATATCAACTCTGCGAGGGCCTATTCGCAAATTGAGTTTCTGGCTGGTTTTGCCGTTTTTCGTTCTAGTAGGTTTATACTTTGTGAGAAAAACTTCCGAGGAGGATCAATCGCTCAAACCTCCCGAAGCATCAGTAGTATTGGGGGGAAACAATGAGTCCACTAATCGTCTCGGGACTCAGCAGTCGCTTATGGACTTGAATTCTCAACAGGTGATGAAAAAGCAACAGGGCGTAGTTGATTTACTCGACCCACTACAAGACGGTTGGGACACCGAAGCTTTTACGGAGCGGGCCAACACTCAATTAAGTCTAGTATCTAAACTTCTGACACAGACAGAGGAAATCGAAGAGCAGCACTTCGTAGACCTTATTGCAAATGATTTTCGCTGTGATTCTTTAAGGCCTCAATCACTCAAGAATGTCTACGATGATGGCAGCATTGATGTCAGTAGAGATGGATCCGAGTCAACTAAATCTAGTTCGGCACATTCACTGATCCACATTGGCAAACAAGGATTGCGTGAAGCCCTCGAAGAGCTTAACGAGGGACTGCAAGACGCTTCGGATTTTCATGTCAAGTTCAAATTGTTTCGAGTGACTCCTGGGACTCAATGGATCGAAACAACACAATACTTTCAAATGGGTGGCCGAGTACAAAAGGGATCAATCGGGCGCAATTCTACTTGGTTATGCCGCTGGACAAAAGAGATTGGAGGAGCCCTGCCCAAATTGATCTCAATCCGGGTGCGTGATTACGAGGAAGTGAGATTCACAGGTACAAGCCCAACGATTTTCTCGGATTGTACGGAAGCAGTCCTAAGCAATACTCCGATATTTCAACAGAACTTGCGCTATGGCACGGACTACTGGATTCAACGGCTAGAAAAGCGTTTGGGTATGAACGGATTCGGCCATGTGGGTTTAGCTGTAGGTGATGTTAATAATGACGGCCTGC
>CALMBE010000135.1 GCA_937860165.1 uncultured Planctomycetaceae bacterium | reverse complement strand
TTGTGGCCATGGCACCCTTAATGTTGGCTTCCACAAGTAACGTGCGAGCAGGCTCGGACAGCTACGGCAAGTCGTCCACAAAATGACAAAACTCGGCATCGAGTTGCTTGAAGTCGTTACCGAAGTAACGGCGGAAATCCTGCACCCGCTTGGTTGCAGAGTAACTACTAAAAGCCTTCCGTTGGCCCACCCGCTGCAAATAGTCACAATACGCCTGGGGGCGAGTCTCGCACAGGAAAAAAGACAGAGTCCAAGCCTCGGCGTAAGCCGCACCCGCATCGGTCCGAAATAGATTATCCGAGGCAATCAACTGGACCAACGTATCCGGCGAACGATTTGCCAAGAGATACCGGAAGTCGGCCAAGCGGCCCTCATTGATGCGATCCGCGCGCGTCTGTGTCGAGCGGGGATCCCACAGGCCGCGGGCTTCGAACATCATTGCCAACCCCTCGACCAACCAGCGGGGCTGCTCGGCGAAGCGGCGATGCACCCCGACATTGTAAGCAGTCTGGTGCGTTGCCTCGTGAATAATGGTATCGACACTGGCCCCCCAATCCTGGCCGGATTCCAGCCCCGCATCGAATAAGTAAATGCGATTCGAGGTCGGATCGTAATGTCCCAAAGTCCCAGGTTGCAGCGGCGAGCCACTCTTGGCAGCGTAGCTGTAGTAGTCGGCTTGATTGCGAAACACGATCGCCACCAACGGAACCTGCGGCGCGTCCAGATCGAATCCTCGTACCGACAGATAGTGAGAGAACGACCGGTAGAGCGATTCCAGGCGATCGACCCACACGCTCCAAACTCCCTTGGGGTGGGCAACTACGAAATGCTGCGAGTGGCTCACCTCGAAGGAGTTGTCGAACTCTTCGCGGAGCAAGGTTTGCATTTCGTTAATCGAGTAACCTCGAAAACTCGGGGCGGACTTTTTGGAGTTCTCCGCCCGCTGGGGAGCAAACTGATGCAATTGCCCATCGCGGCCCAAGAGCAACATGGTGTCGGCGGTCCAAGCCAAGGGCTGACCTTCCAGCACACGACCTCCAACCTGGGTCAGCATCATGAACGGTGCGGGCCCCTCGGCCTGCAAGCCTAGGGCACAACTGGTCCACGCCGCCAGCAACCACACCGTGCAACGAAGATTTCTCTGTTTGAGCATCGGAACTTGCCCACAAATTCTGAGAACTAGAAACTCGCTGGAACAATGGTGCCAACGCCCAGGGGTTGCAACCCTGGGCGTTGGCACGGGCCTCACAAAAAAACTCTAGCTCAATTGCCTGGGGGGTCCGCGACACAAACCCTGCAATCGTTACAATGGGCTTGGGAATCCCGCGAAAAATCTGATGTGCGAGCCTGACATGAAACCAAGAACCGCCCAGCATCTCACCAGGGTGAAACGGACATCGCTGCTGCTGGCAGGGCTGGTTGCAATTGTCTTGGCCCCACTCGGATTGGCACTTGCCGATACGACGCAATCCGAAATCGACCTGCTGGTGAAACAACTCGGTGATAAAGAAACCAGCACCTGGGAAGATGCCGAGCGACAATTGATCGAATTGGCTCCAACAGATTCCCTGAAACCGTGTTTGGATTATCTCCGCCAATTGCCCCAACCGGCACCTGAAATGTCCGACGATTTGCGTGGGCGGTTAGAAAATATTCGCACCCGCGTCGACGCCAAGCTGGCCGAGCGGGTGATCGCACCCGCGCGATTGTCGCTCATCACTGCCGGCAGCGAACTCGGCCCCGTCTTTGCGGACATCGAACAGCAAACTGGCAATCGACTGATCGACTACCGTGAACAATTTGGCGAGACCCCGGAGCCGCTTACATGGAACTTCAGCCTCAGCGACCGCGAATTCTGGCCCCTGGTGGACAAGTTCCTCGATGCCACCGAGTTGGACCTTTATTCCTCCTCGGGCGAGGAGGCACTCGCGGTGGTCAGTCGGCGAGGTGCCACGAGCCCACGCTTCGGTCGGGCCTGTTATGTGGGTCCCTTTCGGATCGAACCCCTCGAAGTCACCTCCCAGCGGGGACTCCGCCAACCGAACGAGCAAGCCGTCCAAGTGAAACTCGAAATCGCCTGGGAACCACGCCTCCGCCCCATTTCGCTCTCGCAAGAAGTCGCACTCCTACAGGCGACCGCCGACGACGATTCCACCCTGGCCGTCGACGAGTCCAATCCCAATCTCGGGGCCGAGGTTTCCACCGGCACCCATGCAGCCGAATTGATCGTCCCCTTGGAACTTCCCCCGCGGAGCGTGACTTCGATCAAATCCCTGCGCGGAACACTCAAGGCCCTCGTGGCCGGGCGTGTGGGCGAGTTTCGCTTTACGAATCTCGACCAGGCAGACAATGTCGAGCAAACCCAAGGAGGATTGCGAATCGTGCTCGTCACGGTCAGAAAAAACCAAGGGCTCTGGGAGGTCCACATGCGTCTGGAGGTGAA
>CALMBE010000134.1 GCA_937860165.1 uncultured Planctomycetaceae bacterium | reverse complement strand
TTGAGTTAAGGGCCGGCCCGATCCGGTCATTGGAAGACGGGATAATCTCGGCCCGCGAGACCGGGATGGTGTCTTGTTCCGCATCCTCGGCGTATCGGTCTCGGATTGCCACGAACTCGTCATCGAGTTCCAGAAACACATCGACCACCGCTGGATCAAAGTGCTTTCCGGTCTCGCTCACGATGATCGCCTTCGCTGTTGCGTGGCTCATGTCGTCCTTGTAAACGCGTTTCGAGGTCAGGGCGTCGTACACGTCGGCTAGCGCCACAATTCGCCCACACAGCGGGATCGCCCCGCCCACCAGTCCCCGCGGATATCCACTACCGTCGAAACGTTCATGATGCGAGAGTGCAATATCGTAAGCCATTCGCAAGAAGGCAGCATTGGGGAATTCGTGCATGGCGGCAGCCAGAGTCTGCGCCCCATGCAGCGTATGCGTCTTCATGATCTCGAACTCCTGTGCGGTCAGACGGCCTGGCTTAAGCAACACCGTGTCCGGGATGGCGACCTTGCCGATATCGTGCAGCGGACTGGTCTCGAAAATCAACCGCACGTAGTCGTCATCGATTTCCCCGGAAAATCGCGCGCTGTGCTGAAGGTGATGCGCCAGCGCGTAGCAATAGCTGCGGACACGCTCCAAATGGGCGCCTGTTTCCGGATCGCGCGACTCAGCCAGCTTCGCCAGCACGAAGATTGTTACGTCACGTGACTCGGTGGCGATGATTCGGCGACCGGTGTTGACGCGCATGACGAGCTCGCTCGGCTGAAACGGCTTCGTCACATAGTCGTCCACGCCCGCACTCAAACCTTCCAACGTGTCCTCGGGCCGACTGTGACTCGTGAGCATCACGAAATACACATACCGTCGCAGGTCAGCCGACCGAATCGCCCGGCAAAGCTCCAGCCCATTCATGCCTGGCATGTTCCAGTCCGATACGACCAACTGAATCCCGCTGCGCTGGAGTACGCTTAACGCTTCGCAACCATTGGTGGCCGTCACCGTGTCGTAATCCGCCAGGGACAACGTCTGCACAGTGGCACGCCGCGAAATCGAGTCGTCGTCAACGACTAATATCTGCATTTATGCACTCGCGTTCTGCGCCGTGCGCGTTTCCTCCCGGAGCGTCGGGAGATAAGTCAGGCATTGTTCGAGCTCGTGCGCAAGTTCGTCCACTAAGGAACCGATCCCAGCGATGTCACCCGAGCGCCCCAGCGCTTCAACCCGCGCCGCGACCTTGGAGAGCGACGTAGCGCAGAGAATGCCGGCGGCACCCTTGAGAGCATGGGCCGCTTCGGCGACCGCGCAGGCATCCTGTTGCTCTGCGGAGCGGCGAATTGCTTCCACGCGTTCGCAACCGCTGGTTTCAAATTCATCGAGCAGCGACCAGGCGAAGTCGAGGTTGCCGAAGCATCGCGTCAGCAAACCCTCTGCATCGAACGGTGTGATCGCCCGGCTGCTATCCTGCGCCGGGGCTGCCGGAACTACGCGTTCCTCGGATCGCGTACCAATGGTTTTTTTCAGTGTCTCGTACAACATGTGCGCCTCCAATGGTTTGGTGAGGTAATCGTCCATGCCGGCTTCGAGGCAGCGCTCGCGATCGCCCTGGAGGGCGTTGGCAGTCAGGGCCACGATCGGCAGGTGGCGGGAAATCTCTTGGAGAGCTTCACGCCGCCGAATCTCGCGCGTAGCCGTGAGCCCGTCCATCTCGGGCATCTGGCAATCCATCAACACCAGGTCATACCGTCGGTGTTGCACCGCCTCCAGCGCCTCGTGGCCGGTGGCCGCCAGATCGCAAGAGCAGCCGCACTGCTTGAGCAGCTCGACGATGTACATTTGATTGATGCGATTGTCTTCGGCGACCAGTACATGCCCGGAAATTTCCAATCGCGACGGCTTCGTAGCGCTGCCCAGCGCGACTCCAAGCGGTGGCGCGCATGCCATGCTTAGTACCGTGACGAGCACATCGTACAGATCGCTGGGACGGACCGGGTCGCGCAGCCATAGCCGCAACCCGAGGCCGCGAACGCCAGCAGCCTCTTGCTCATTGTCACTCAGCCCCCAACCGATCGTTGGCAACCCCTGGCCGACAAGTTCCTGAAGAACTGCGGCGTCCTCGAATATCACGAAGTCGCTATTGACCAGCACGGCCACAAACGGCGTGCCGGCATTTTCCGCACGGACCAGGGCGTCGAGCGCCTCTGGCAGCGAAGTGGCCGCCTCGGCGCGGCAGCCCCACGCCGTTAGGCAATCGTCGATCTGCGGGTGCTTGCGCTCCGGGGCTGCGACGACGAGCACCCGCGCACCACGCAGGCCCTGCCAATTATCCTCTCTCTCGGGACTTCCTTGTACGATCTCCAGCGGGAGCTCAAACCAGAAGGTGGAGCCGACGCCGACTTGGCTTTCGACGTCAATCTGCCCCCCCATCAACTCGACCAACTGCTTGCAAATGGACAGTCCCAACCCCGTCCCCCCGTAGTTCCGCGTCGTCGAGCTGTCGACCTGCGAGAACGGACGAAACAGGCGATCGCGCCGCTCTTCCGGGATGCCGAGACCCGTGTCCGTGACGGAGAACCGATTCGTCATTTGGCATTCCCGTCGTTGCGTGACGTCGACTCGGACGGTCACATCGCCGGAGACCGTAAACTTGAGGGCGTTGCCGAGGAGATTCACGAGGACTTGTCGCAGACGATTCTCGTCGCCGAGGACTTGTACGCAGGCGCTTGGTTCGACATAGCAGTTCAGCGCCAGACCTTTCTGGTTGGCGCTCTGGGTAAACACGCCGATGACGTCGAAGACCAGCGATTCGAGATGGCATGCCTGCATGTTCAGTTCGAGCTTGCCGGCTTCGATCTTGGACAGGTCCAAGATGTCGTTGATCAGTTGCAGCAGCAATTTGCCACTGGAACTGCAGGCTTCCATGAATCGACGCTGTTGCTCGGTCAACTCGGTGTTCAGCAGCAATTCGTTCATGCCTAAAATGCCGTTGAGGGGCGTCCGCAATTCGTGGCTCATCACGGCCAAAAACTCGCTCTTGGCCTGGTTGGCTGACTCCGCGACTTCCTTGGACCGGCTGAGGTCCATCTCACGTACTTTGGATTCCAGAAGTGTGGTCTTGATTTCAGAGATTTGCTGGGTTGCCTCCATAGCCAGCTTGAGCCGTCTCTTGGCCTTCCAGAGCCGGGAGTGGATCACGACCAAGCCAAATAACGCTAGGCCCGACAAAATCGAGGTGGTGTTCAGAACCCATTTTTGGGACGCACGGCTCGCCGCAACATTGCCGTCCAGAGGCCGGATAATCTCCAAGACGCCGCGCACGTCACCCAACTTCCAATCGGTCTTAGGACTATCGGGATAACTATTGTGACAGCGAACGCAACTGGCCTGCTGCATCTTGTCGGCTATTGCATACCGTAGCGAGGCCCGCCCCTCGAACTCCTCAAACCTGTAGAACGGCTGATCCGGTTGTTGGCGCAGGGTCCGCAGCGCTTCTTGCTCGAAATCGTCGAGCTGGTGGTCGTCCTTCCGCCAAGGAAAGGGGTACTCGCTATACAGACGGATTTTGGCACCGGGGCTACTCGCGGCAAAGCGTTCCCCGAGTTCCATCGTCAACGTAGCCGGCAGCGGGACGGTCCGGTCCTTGTCCTTGTACTGATGGTTGGCCCGGATCCCGAAAGCCTTTACTCGCTCGACCACTTCCGAGGAGTATAATTGGCGGAAGTTCGAGACCATCTCCGCTTGCAAAGCCGTGCCCTGCAACGGCAAAGCCTCGTAGGCCTCGTTCGTGAACTCATGCAGCTTCACAATGCTGAGCGTGATCCCCGCGATCAGAACGAGCAGAAAGAAGGTCGCAAATTGATACTCGAACCCGATGCGGTCTTCGACTCCGGGCTCGACGAAGAAGCGGGCGAACTTGGCTGGTGCTTGCTGCGCTTTGTCTGTCCCCGCCCGCGCAGTATCGGGCAATCGAGTTTCCACAGTCTCTGCTCCTTGTGAGAAAAAAAGTTCAACTGACAATGGTTATCTACGTCAGAGATACGTAAACGTAATGGTGGCCCGGGGAACCTGCCGGCGCGAAACCGAGCATTTTGAGTTGGTTGTACCGGTTTTGCCAGCAAAAAGGCCCAAGCCGATGTGGATGCCTGACCCCCTTCTTGGGGCGGTTCCCGGATAGGCACAAAGTTTTTTTGTTGGCCTTCTCCGGTTGCGACGAAGCCGGCGGCTCAGTCTAAGTAGACCCGCACTGGAGTTTCAGCGGTTTGTTAGAGAACTGCACTTTCCGAAAAAACTTTAACAACTGATCTGCATAAAAAAAGGCTCTTCCA
>CALMBE010000133.1 GCA_937860165.1 uncultured Planctomycetaceae bacterium | reverse complement strand
ACAGAGGGGCTGGGAAAAGGCTAAGCCGCAAGCGGCGAGAATTATCGGGCCCGGGGGTGGGCTTTTTCGTAGGCTTGGCGGAGATTGTTGGTGCTGACGTGGGTGTAGATCTGCGTCGTCACGAGGCTTTTGTGACCCAGCAATTCTTGCACACTGCGGATATCCGCCCCGCGATCCAGCAAATGCGTGGCAAAGCTGTGCCGCAGGGTGTGCGGACTGGTGCGGCGATCGAGCCCCGTCTCGCGCAGATACTTTTCCAACATCCGCCCCACGCTGCGTGTTGTGAGCCGGGTGCCGAAGCGATTGACGAACACGGGGGCCGCGCGACCTGCCGATTCCTGAGGCGCCAGTTTCCGTTGTATCAACCAAGCGTGCAGGGCCTTGTCGGCGAACGAACCTAGGGGGGCGAGCCGTTCCTTGCGGCCTTTGCCCCGGACGCGCAAGATGCCCTGCGGAAAATCCAAGTCGCCCTCGCAGAGGTCCACCAACTCACTCACCCGCAGGCCAGCCGTGTAGAGGGTTTCCAGTATCGCCCGATCCCGCAGGGCCATCGCGGATTTACCTTGCGGGGCCGAGAGAAGTTTATCGATTTCATCGGTCGACAAAAAATGCGGCAATAGGTGTGCCTTGCGGGGGTTGCGGAGCGCCTTGGCGGGATTGCTGGACGCCCATCCTTCGCGTTGACCGAAGCGGTAGAAACTTCGCAGCGAGGCCAACTTGCGGGCGATGGAACTCTTGGCGTACCCGGCTTCGTGCAGTGCTGAGAGCAGACCCCGCAGTTCGACCGAGGTTATTTCGCCCGGCTCGGGGCAAGTTCCATCTTCCGCAGTGAAATACTCAGCAATCGCCGTGAGGTCTTCGCGGTAGCTCTTGAGCGTATGGGGCGAGGCACCCCGTTCGACATGCAAGTGCTGCAAGAATCGGGCGATTTCGCGTTGCATGGGTTGGTGGTTAGTGGTGAGTGGTGAGTGCTCTTTCACATGTTGGTTTTAGGGTGCCACTGTCCAGCTTGCTGGCAGTGCGAAGCGTGTTCCAGAAATCCACTGCCGGACAAGCCGGACAGTAGCACCCCTACTTTTGACTTTGACGCAGCACTATCAGGTTAGAAAACAACATTCGCCGGAGGCGATTCGCACCAACAACCAGCCACCAGCCACTTTCCAACTTACTCTTCGAAGTCGAGTTGCTGCGTGAGCGAGATGCGATTCTTCGGTTTGCTCTCGGTGCTCATTTGGCGAATCTTCTGGCTGAGCACAGCGGCGTCGTACCAGCTAAAGCTCAGTTCAGGATTGGAAGCGTAGCGACCGAGAATGCGCAAGGCCTCGGCCCGCTGCGAGTCATCGTACAAAAAGATGTAACGCTCGCGGCCCTTGACCAGCGCTAACACGTTGATGTCGTCGTCGTTCACTGTTGCAACACTCCGTGCGGCAGCGCGGGGAAACTTCTGCGTCCAAAGTGCCGGTCCATGGCAGCAGAGAAAAACGCGGGGGTGGTTGCCTTGGCACGGGCCTACTGCCAGGTGCATCCATTTGGGCCTGAGGCCCGGTAGGAAACTTCATTCCGGCGAGAACAGTTTCCTAAAGGCCTCTATCGGCTTTCGGGCCATCTCCACAACACACGGGTTTTACGACTTCCTCCGCGCGCTGACAGCATCTCGGAAATGTGCATGTGACAGCAGAAGCGAACGAAGTCGTCGCTGCGTTGGAGGTAAGATTGCCAACCACCGAAACGCACGTCATCTCTAAAGTAAACATAGCTTTTTAATGCGTCGGTGGTCTCTGGATCAGTTCCCCGATAGATCCGCGTGTGAGTCAACACGGGGCCATTGTGTGGCATGCAGACAGGGCGCGTTGCTTGTGGTAGCGGAGGTGCAAAGCAATCATCGCCGGGCCAGTTTGGTGGAACGGATTCGGTGGTAGTGGTCGCATTGCCTGGCGCGATTGGTTCGCTCGTAACATCTGTATCCATTGCAGCGGACGGTTGGTCCTCAGTGACTTCTTCTGCGTCTTCTTCCGCAGTGTCCCCCGGTGGCAATTCTTCGGTGGCTTGCATCTGTCGCAACGGGTTCACGCTATCGAGGCGCGACTCCTGCGTGGCAGTTTCTGGTTCCGCGATTTCTTCCGGTTGTGCTTCTTCTGGAGTGTCGAGCATTTCTTGTTCTGGGAATGTTGGCAAAGGCTCGGCAACCTGTTCGCACTCGGGAGATTGCGTTGCCAGCTGCGCGCGTGCCAAGGACATCTTGGCTTCGTAGGCGAGCGAGTCGGGGATAAATTCTTCCTCGGGCGTGTGCCAAGGCAGACCGTAGCCAGCAGGAATTTCGTGATAGCCTGGATTGGCTGTGTACCACTCGACGCGCAAACCACAGCGGGGCGGATAATAGGGCGAGTAATCGGTGACCGCCCCGACCACCACGGCATCGACACCCAAGATTTGGGCCAATCGCCGCGCTTCGCCCGGACCACCAAGTTCGATGCGATGGGTTAGAATGGCCTCTTCGACCACCCCCAGGGGCACGACTTCAAATCCTGCGGTCTTTTGCAGCTCCGCATAATAGGCCATCGCGAAATTTCGACCGTCGACCGTCGGTTCGTCGCTGTGATTGAAAAACGGTGCGACAGCCACCTTGCTCAACTGGGGAAACGGATTGCGAATCACCGGTTGGTGGCTAATTTCGGGCAGCACGAGGCTGCAACCCCCGAGGGCCGACACGAGTCCGCAAAGCAGAAGTGAGAGAAGTATTCCACGCATGGTGGAGTGATTCCAATAGGAAAGGCAGCCCCCCTTTCAAATTGGCTTGGCGCAAACCCCCGTCGAGGCAGACTCGCACCTTGGCGGTATCATCGGCACAGGCGGCAGAGTCGCTACACCCAATCAGTGGGATTCGGCCAAAGTGCCAGCGGTGATAGCGACTGGAAAGGGGGAAGGGGGAAGGGGGAGGGGGGAAGGGGAATAATTTCCAACTGACCACGGACCACTGACTACGGACCCCCCTGAAATTCCGCATTCCGAACTCCGCATTTTCCCTTTAACTTCCGCTACAATGCTGGCATGTTTCATTGGCAAGAGGGACTGTTTCTGACTCAGGCGGGGCTCGCGCTCGATGTCACCCGGCGGCAAAAGGTCGGGTTCATTTCCCACGCCCATGCCGATCACATCGCCCGCCATGAAATGGCCCTCTGCACTGCTGCCACCGGCAAGCTTTACAACCATCGACTGGGGCCCCTGCGGCGCACGATGGAGTTGCCGTACCGTGAGCCGAAAGAATTCGGTCCGCTGACTCTCACAACCTATCCAGCTGGGCATTGCCTGGGATCGGCGATGTTGCTGGCCGACGATGGCAAGAAACGGTTGCTGTTTACTGGTGATTTCAAACTCGGTCCTTCGGCTACCTGCGAAGCGGCGGAGCTCCCACGGGCAGATATTCTGGTGATGGAAAGCACGTTTGGAAAACCCAAATATCGGCTCCCTCCCCGCGAGGAAGTGATCGCCGAGTTGGTCGAGTTGGTTCTCCAAACCCTGGCCGAGGGGCGCACGCCGGTGATCCACGCCTATGCCCTGGGGAAAGCCCAAGAAGTGACGCGACTGTTGACCCTGGCAGGGATTCCGGTGCAACAACACCCGGACACTTTTGCCGTGAGCAAAGTGTATCTTGAATGCGGCATGGACCTGGGAAACGTGACCGAATTTTGCGGCAAACTCAAGCCGGGCCATGCCGTGGTGACACTTCCCAAAGGCATGAAAAACTTTCGCATCTCGGGAATCAGAGATCCAGTGAGCTTCGCGGTAACCGGCTGGGCCATCGACGAGAGTGCAAAATACCGTTACGGTGTCGATTATGCGTTGCCCCTCTCGGATCACGCCGATTTCGATCAACTGCTGGAAACTGTGGAGCGCGTGGGAGCCTCGGAGATTTATTGCACGCACGGGCCTGCAGATTTTGTAGCCCACCTCCGAGCGGCTGGGTATAACGCGCATCCGGTGACGGGGAGTTACCAGATGCGGATGTTTTGAGCGCGAAGCCGCGAGCGACGGCGTGCTAGCAGTAGGGCTTAGGGTGACTTTGCGGGCTGTAGTGGGAAGGAATTATCTTCACAGCCCGGTAGTAGGGGTTTTGCTGATTGGAACTGTGGTGGTTTGACGAATCACTCACAGCGGCCGTGCTCTTTCGGTGGCGAATCGCAGGTCCTACGTTCATCCAGGGAAGGTTGAACCGATGCCCAACTCTCGGTTTTTGAAATTGTGGATTGCCTCTGCGCTCCTGCTATCGGGTTGTAGCAAGGGGACCGACTTGCAGCAGGATCCACTTGCGCTCGAGTTGGAACTCGAGGGAGAATGGGCCGAACCAACTTGGACTGCCGAAAATCCCCCTGCGACGGTGATTCTCGCTAGCCGTACCGAAGAGTCTCCTTACTGGGGATTCTCGGAAATCACCGATCTGATCGCCCTGCCAGCGGTAGAAGCGATGTCGCCTCCGATTGAGATCGCCGAAGAGGTTCAAGATTCTGAGCTGGTCGAGTTCCCTCCCATAGAACTGGAGTTCGAAAGCATCGAGCCCGTTGAGCCGCTGGGTTGCTTACTGGCACCGGTTGCCCTACCCGCCGAACCACAAGCCATCGATGCGCCCGCATCGGAAAACGTGGCGACCACAACGGAAACATCGCCAGCAGAAACCTCGCAGGCCAGCCCTGTGGAAAATGAATCCGAATCGCCGACACTCGCCACGGAATCCGTCGGCGAAAAAGGGGGTGCCATCCTCGCCCCGCCGATCGACAATCTCTCGATCGAAGAACGGCAGATCTTACAAACCATCGAGCGCGATCAACTGGCAGTCTCGACAGGTGCGCTCACCGACTCGCGGCTCGATCAGCAGGCCCGCGAAAAAATATCGTCGGCCTACGTGCTCGCACAACGAGGTGCGGCCTATGCAGCCCGGCAGGAGCTCATCGAAGTTCTCCGAGTGGTTTCCCAGGCCAAAGATGCCCGCGAGGGAACTCGCACTCGTAGTGCCAGCCTGGCTGCCGGATTGCGAGCCCTGGAAGAAGCCGAGGACTTCGCTCCCCGGGGAACTCAGCTCGAAGCGGAAATGGCACTCGAAGTGATCTGTGATTCGCATCGCACTCCGGTTGCCCGCGAGCAAAATCTTGCCGAGAGAATCCCCGCGCAGATGATTGACCGCTACAATCGCTACGCGCAATTGAAGCTCGCCGTGGCCGCGGCCGGTGAACCTGCGGGATCGATGGCCCTCTATTCGCTTGGAAAACTGCATAGCCAGTTAAACGCGCAAGATCCCGAGGGACAGCGCTTGGTAGCTCGTCAGGCGGTCGCTTATCAACAAGCGGCACTCTTGGCCCACAATCAGAATTATCTGGCGGCACATGAGTTGGGGGTCTTGCTGGCAGAATCGGGGCACCTTCACGACGCGAGTTATTTGCTCGAACAAGTGGCCCGGCAGCAACCCAACGCCGTGGCATTTCGCAATTTAGCTCGCATCCATGAAGAACTCGGAAGACCCGCCGAAGCGAATCTTTGCCGGGCCCACGCCACTCGATTGACCCAGCAAGGTCGGGGAGCCCTGGCCCAAGTCGCTTGGGTTTCACCTCAAGAATTCTCGCGGTCGGCCATGCCGAACCAGCAACTCACACCCCACCAGCAGATCGTAGCCAACCACAGCCAACCGACCGTCGTTCGCTAATGCCTCGCTCACGAAATCTCGCCGCTATCCATTTGCCCAGCTACCCGCCATGAACCTACCGAGATTGAAAACTTGCCAATTCTACATGTTGGCCTACACCTTGGTGTTGGCCACTTTGTCGAGTGAATTGTGTAGGGCCCAGTGCGCTAACCCGGCCGCTCCGCATCCGATTTGGGGTGTCGACGGCACCGCCGGGGGTGGTTGTGGAGAGGTCGGCTGGGACGCCCGAGGCTGTATCAACTGGCAATCGTACGCCCAAGGCGAGTATGTCGGCCATGCCCGTTCTCCGCATGTGGACGAGTATCGGATCCGCGTCGACGACCAGATTTCATTCGTGTTTCGTTTGACCCGCGAAGAAACATCGCATCCTTACGAATTGCAGGTGGGGGACAGGATTCGGATCGAATCGCTTACCGCAGACACTTCGGTGGGAGAAGCCGGGAACTCGGGAGATCGAATCTTCCGAGAGTTGGAAGTGCAACCCGATGGCTCGATCAGCTTGCCCCTTCTGGGACAAGTGCGGGCGGCTCGCATGACCGTCGATGGCTTGCGAGAACATCTTGAAAAGCGCTATGAGAAATTCTACAAAGTCCCGGCCATCACCGTGACACCCATCGCGGTCAATACTCGGTTGCAGGATTTGATCGCCTCGGTCGACGCTCGGCAAGGCATCGGGGGATTGCAATTGACGTTGACGGTTACTCCGGCCGGCAAGCTGTACATCCCGGGTTTAGGGGCGATCTGTGCCCATGGCTTAACTCTCGAAGAGCTCAAACAAGAAATCGATGCCCGATACGACGCCACCATTCCCGGTGTGGATGTGACTCCGATTTTGCAAGAACGCGCACCACGGTTTATCTACGTGCTGGGTGAAGTCGCGCGGCCGGGCCAGTTTACGCTTTCCTCACCGACCCCCTTGATGGGGGCGATTGCCCTGGCCGGTGGCTGGAATACGGGGGCCAATCTGCGGCAAGTTGTAGTGTTCCGACGGGGAGAAGATTGGCGACTCATGGCCACGATGCTCGACATTAAGGGGGCCCTCTACGGTCGCCGCCCCGCCCCGGTCGATGAGATCTGGCTCAACGATTCCGACATCGTGGTCATTCCCAAGACCAACATCCAGGCCACCGACGAAGTCATCGGCCAGTATTTTACCCGCGGCCTGTACTCCTTGTTTCCCCAATTCGCCCTGGGACAGTTCAATTTCAACAATTTCCGGTCGATTAACGGACAGGGGAACTAGCGGGCTGCGGGGGTCAAATGGTCGGGTCGGAGACTCGTGTTACTCTGAACATCGTCCGAACTTTAAGCTGTCACAAAGTCGTAGGCCGGAACAAGGTACTCCGCAGTTCCGGCAGTGTTGAAGAAAGGCGCGAGTTTCGCGTTGCGAGGCGCGAGTAAATTGCGGAAATTGTAACACTTCAGCCGTCTGAAGCAGTTTTTGGCGGCGGCAGCGGCGGGAGTTGTTGGTGGACGAGGTAATGTTCGACGGCCTGGACGACGG
>CALMBE010000132.1 GCA_937860165.1 uncultured Planctomycetaceae bacterium | reverse complement strand
TTCCCGCCCCCGCCTCCGCGAGGGGCAAGCTCTGCGCGGGAATGACAACTAAGGCAAACCGAAAACTGATCGGCTCTGTCTCAGCCGCTAACCTCGTTTGATCGTTGTGCTAGAATCGCGATTTCGCGGTTTCCTTGGCGGGTGAGCAACAGTGTCGCCCGCTGGTCTCCCGAGAGCTTGAGTCGCTTGCGGAGTTCTTCCGGTCGGTGCGTCACGCCGCGGGTCTTGATTTCCAATTCGCCGATGCTTCGTGTGCGCAACAGCTTCACCAAATCCGCTACCCGGAAGGGCCAGACTTCTTGCACTCGAAAACAAGTCACCAGTGGATGCGAGACTGACTGCTCGCTGGTGAGGTAACTCGCCCCGTGAGAAAGTGCCTCGCAACCCAATTCTTGCGCGAGCGCTCCGGTGAGTCCTGCCGCTCGCACCGCGGGATCGCAGTCGTAGATGAACTCACCGACTGTGGCAGCCAACGTGGAAAGTTCACTGGGATCGCCGACAAATGAACCCCCGCGGGCGTTGTCGAGATGTTCCGAAACAACCGTGGCCCGACGCTTGCCGGGTGATTTGCCGAGCCCACTCCCCCAGGCCACTAGTTGACGGCACTCGCGGCCTCGGCTGACCCATTCCAGTTCCGCCGCGTCCTCCCAAACAAACGCGAGTTTCGCCCCGGGTGCAAGTTTGACCGATCCCCGCGGGAAGTTATCGAGCCAATGCAGTATTGTTTCCTCATCGGGCCGATGCCATTGAGGGTTGGTCGATCGGTTTCCCTCTGTCCGGCGATCTGGGTCCAAGTGCCACGCCTGACCCGTATCGGGGGGGTGATCTTCCGCTGCGCCGACAAGCACATGCGACTCTGCTTGGCATTGCCAGGCTTGCAGGTTCGCTTCGGCAAAGACCGCCATCACCGGGGCCAAGTCCCAACCGGTAACCGGCCCGCGTGCTCCGAAGCCCAGCAGGTCGCCGCCGATTCCACAACAGTAGTCAAGAATCAGTTCGCCTGCGGGGAATTGCGAGGCCTTGTACGCCGCGATCCAGCGATCGCTAGCCTGTTGAAGTGCCAAGTCGGTGAAAAACATCTCGCCTGCCAGAGGGCCAAATTTTTGCACTCCTCGGCGTCTCAATTCCACTTGTTGCACGATGAGAGCGGCTCGTTCCGGGGAAATTGATTTCCGCAGGCGACCGAGTTGCTGCAAGGTGGGATCGGTCCAATCAGACACTTCGGCGAGCCACTTGGCACCCTCCGAGCCAACCAGCCACTTACAATCGCTGAGCGCATTATCGGAAAAATCTATCAACTCAATCTCATCACGAAGTTTGCGACGGGTAGAAGGGATCGAACTTTCAGGTGCTTCCTGCCAGAATCGATTGAACTAGTTTGCGCGATTCGTCGGAAGTCTCTCATCAGGCAAGCTGCTTGTTCACGGGGGGCAGATTCAAGAGTGGTACAGTCCAATCGTCGATATTAACGAATAGGAACGGATTCCATACTCAAGTGACAGGGCTTTCTGGTCGTTTGAATGTAACGAATCCTACCGTTGGCAACTATCGGCAGACTTGACTGCCCCCGCTGGCGGGCCAAATGACGGGATCACCGAACGATGTTTTCTCGCATTCTAGGAGTTCCGCTGCTGTTGGGCGCGGCCGTCGCCGTTCCGTATCTGGCCACTAATGGTCCCGAAGGAGTCACCAGTTTCTGGAATTCCCTGGATTTCAGTTCTGCAACGGATTCATTCACGATTCCTGAAATTCCCAAGAGTCGGCTGACGAACTCGGCTCCGCAAGGCCCTGGAAACGAAATCTATCCCGTTGCCACGCCCCTGGAAGGAACTCCCAGTGTTTCGCTGGAAGAGGTATTTCGGTTTGATGTAACCAAAGAATGGGTCTACCAGCGCTGGGCCCGAAAATCTACGGCGCTATCTGAACTCGGACTTTACGGCGTGCGGGTTCCCTTGGTCACCGGAACACAGATTTATGACCTGGCAGGTTCGCTCACCTATTTTTTTGACACTGCCGGCAAAGTGCAAAGAATCTCATTCAAGGGCAATACTGGCGACACGACCAAGATTGTCATGTTGGCCGTCCAGCGGTATGGCCTCCAGCCGCAAGCAAGTTCAATCGTCGGCGAACAGCTCTTTGAAATCCGCCGTGGCTCGGACGTGTTTAGCCAATTGCGAACCCGGCCTTCGTCGGTATTGTGGTCGAGCTCACCGCACGATAGTTTCGTGTTGGAAATGGACCTTCAGCGTTCCGAGGCAACCACGCCTTTAGCGGTGAAATTACCACCGCTCCCCGAAGTGAAAAAACAACAGCCCCCCGCCAGCAACGCGACCGCCAAACAGTCTGCCGAGGAGGATGTCGAAGCAGAAGCCAGTGCGAAGAGTTTCGGCGAAAAATTCAAAGACTATTTTCCCCGCAGCCGTGTACCGCGCGAGCAGGTGAAAAACCTCGAAAAACGAGACCGCTATTGGTAGGGGTCGCACTTGTAAAAGACCAACCTCTAACCGGTTGCGAGAGAAAAGTGTATGCTCTGTCCATGAGCGGTTGCGAAATCCTTTTTTGCCCACCAGCCGATCTCCGGGCTGGTATCGAAGTCCTGCACGCGGGGTTGTCCGCGGATCAACAGGCCGCGCTCCTGGCGACGATTGATCAACTCAGCCCCCGTACTACTAAGTCCTTCGAGGGCTTCTTGGTTGCTAAGAAAGGGGTGGAACTCTTGGCGGCCTGTTGGGTGCAATTGCTCGCAGGAAATTCCGCGAACTTCTGGCCGCCATGTTTCCAGAGCCCTGCCGCCCGCGAACTGATGCTTGCCGCAGAGAGTTTTCTGGTAGAGAAGCGAGTGGATTTCGCCCAAATGGTAATCGCCAGTGAAGTGGAAATTGCCGTAAACTTGCTCGCCCTCGCTGGATTCCACAAACTGGTCGAACTGGAATATCTCTGTCTTGATAAGAAGAACTTCACCGAACAGGTCGCCGAATACAGACTTGTCTTTGAACCCGATGCACCCCGTAACCCAATGCGGCTGCAGAACTTGCTTCTCGAAACCTATCGCCAGACGCTCGATTGCCCCGAGTTGAACGGCTTGCGCGATATCGCCGATGTGCTCCAGGGATATCAACAGCAAGGGAACTACCGGCCTGAACAGTGGTATTATGCAAAATCGGGAAGCACGGATGTGGGGGTGCTAATTTTGGCGGAATATCCCGCCACGGGAATTTGGGAACTTGTCTATATGGGAGTCGTCCCTGGAGCTCGGGGAAATCGATATGGCGCGGAAATCGTCGGCCATGCCATCCGACAGGCGATTCTGCACAGCGCGAACAAATTAGTATTGGCTGCGGATGTGCGAAATGCACCTGCGCTGGCCATGTATCGCAGTGTCGGTTTCGAGTATTGGGATCGGCGCACCGTCTATTCCCGTCAAGTGTTAACCTGACAATATCATTTAATTCGTCCGATCAAATCGGCCTGGCAATTTGGGAGGCTCCCTTAGTGTGAACATCCGTTCTGATTGCGCATCATTTTGTGGGTACGCAGGTTCCTGCGACACATCCTGCACCCAATGCTGGTTTCTGCCTGATTTCTTGCTACGTCTCAACACGAACAGTGTACAAGTGATTCCGGAAAACAGATTTTCCACATGCCGAGCGCCGGGGTTTCAGAAATTTTTTTTGCCAAGCACAAACAAAAACCCTCAAAAACAAGACCATCCCGCGACAAAAGCCGTGGGACGAAGCGCACCGACAAGTCAAGTCCTTTACGCCCTCTGCTAGCACACCTAGAATCAGCCCCCGCGATGGTTATTTCAGTCGGTGCCATCGCCAGTGGGTAGGTGGTGTGTCAGGGGACATAACGGGCAACTCATCAAGAATTTCTGCGTGTGTTTCTCGTAAGTCGACCGCCAACTTTTGACTGTTGAACATAGTAACTGAATTCGATAGGAAGCGTTCATGGACGATTCGGACAGGCTGTCCGCCTTGCGTGCTGCACTCATCGATCGCTTGGGGCGCCAAAAATACGAGGTTTGGGTGGGGCCCCAGACTACACTCGAATTCCACTGCGATGGATTGCGGGTGGGGTGCCCCACGACCTTTGAGTTGCAGTGGCTTCGCCGGCGAATTCATACCCACTTGGTCGAGTGTTGTCGACTGCTCGGCACGGACCCCGCCGGTATCGATTACTTTGTCCGCGCCCAGGCGACCGAGGTTTCCCCCCTTCGACCCCTGCACTTGCAGCGCGATTTGTTCGATGTCGGCCGCGAACAGGCTTCGCCCAAAATAATTGCGGCGCAGCACGCCAGCACAACTCACCCCAATAGCCCAAGCGCGACTCCGGAAACTACTACTGCGGCTGGTGCCTCGAAGAAGCGTGTGCGTGCCAAATCGGTTCAATCGCTGTCGACATTCGAGACCTTTGTGAGTGGACCGTGCAATGAGTTGGCAACGCGGACCGCGAAAACCGTGGCCGCGCGGCCGGGTCATTTTGGGCTGCTGATGCTTTATGGTCCAGCGGGCGTGGGTAAGACCCATCTCGGTTTTTCAATACTCCAGCAAGTTCGCCAGAGTGCGCCCCACTTGAAGGCAATTCGGCTCACCTCGGAGCAATTCACCACCGAGTTTCTCGAGGCCCTCAATCGCCGTTCACTCCCGGGTTTTCGCAACAAGTATCGGGGCGTCGATGTACTCTTGATCGATGATATTCAGTTTTTAGTCGGCAAACGAGCAACGCTTGAAGAATTGATGACCACAATCGACGCGCTCCACGAAAGTGGCAAGCAAGTGATTCTAACATGTAATTGTTCACCAGGTGAATTGCAGAAGGTCAACACGGCACTCGTGACGCGAATTTCCGGCGGGTTGGCGATTCCAATCGACTTGCCGAACTTTGAAACTCGGCTCTCACTGGTGCAGCGC
The DNA here is from genome assembly GCA_937860165.1 of uncultured Planctomycetaceae bacterium. GTDB lineage: Bacteria > Planctomycetota > Planctomycetia > Pirellulales > Lacipirellulaceae > Bythopirellula. The sequence continues at coordinate 2,282 of CALMBE010000132.1, read as the reverse complement.
TTCATTGCCCAGATGCAGCCGCGCATTGGCCTCACGCTCGATGGCGAAATCGCCAAGCTAATCGCCACGCACATCAGCGGCAGCGCCCGGCAATTGCGCGGGGCCCTCAATCGACTGATTGTTACCAGCGAAGCACTTGCCAAACCATTGACTCTCGACTTCGCTCGCATGGTGATCACTGAGTCCCTGCAACAAATCACCCCCACGGTCCGGTTGATAGATATCCAACACGCCGTCTGCGAAGTGTTCGGCATCGAAGTGGGGAATCTCAAATCGAAAAGCAAAACCCGCAACGTTGCCGAGCCGCGGATGTTGGCCATGTGGCTCGCCTGCGAATTGACCCGTTCCGCGCTCGGTGAAATCAGCGAATTCTTCGGCCGCAGCAGCCACAGCACGGTAATTTCCGCCCAGAAGCGAATCGAACAGATGGTGAGCCAAGGTTCCAGCGTGACGCTAGCCGACCGCGAATGCCCCGTCGAAGAGGCCATCCGCAAGATCCGCGCGCATCTAAGGACGGCGTAGACTGGACTCCGCCGCGAAATCCAGGGTAGAATGGTGGCATGACCATCCACACGCAAGCCACCTACCGCGACGGGGCACTCTACCCCGTTCAGCCACTCGACTTACCGGAAAATACGCCGGTGCAGGTAACCGTCGTACCTCAGCGGACCGAGCAATTGACTCGTGAGGAGATTATTGCGATGCGACCTAAGTCTCCGCGGTTCACTGGGGAGGAGCTTGACGCACTGCTCGATGCCCATAGCGTCTCGGTAGGATCGCTTCCAGTAGACTTTTCTCGCGCCGATATTTACAGTGACCATGATTGATGGCTTATCTTTTCGATAGCGGGATTCTGCTGCGGCTTGTTGACACTAAGGATGTCCAGCACTCCCTTGTGAGGAGCGCCGTGCGTAGCATAGGCAATCAGGGAGAATACGTATTTATCGCTACTCAAAATGTCGCCGAATTCTGCAACGTCGCTACTCGACCAGTCGCTAATAACGGTCTCGGTTTGTCACCAGCGGAAACTCTCACACTTCTCAAAAGAGACATCGAGCCCATCTGCGAAGTTCTTGCCGAACGCGAAACGCTTTACCCAGAACTCAAGCGGCTCATCGCAACTTACAACGTCAGTGGCAAGCAGGTCCACGACGCCCGCTTGGTGGCGATGATGCTCGTCTGGCAAATCGAAAATATTCTCACGCTCAACGACCGCGATTTTCGGCGGTACGAGGCCGAAGGGATTACCATCGTTACCCCTGCTGGGGCATAATGGGATAGATCGCTGTTGTTCCTTGACTGGCAGTGTGGGCGGTCCTCTAATACTCAGCGGGTCTTCAGACACAAACTTATAGAAAGTTATTTGCCATGAACTATCAGATTATCTGCGCGATACTGATTCTATGTTGTATCCAAGCCCTCCGCGCTCAAGAATCCAATCTCCCCACGCTGGGTGAAGTTGTCCGCGTCGATCCGCAATTGGATTCCTTGATCGATGCCGCGGCACGGATCGAAGTGCTGGCTTCGGGGTTTGATTTGTCCGAGGGGCCAGTGTGGGTTAATCGCGAAGGTGGATTCTTGCTCTTTTCCGATGTTCCCCGCAACACGATTTACAAGTGGCAAGACGGCTCGGGACTCTCGGAGTTTCTCAAACCCTCGGGTTACACAGGCGCAGGCAAGTACATTAGCGAGCAGGGAAGCAATGGCTTGACTTTGGACCGTCAGGGGAGATTGGTCGCCTGCGAGCATGGGGACCGCCGAGTTTCGGTCATGGATTGGGAGGGGGGCAAGATGACCCTCGCCGACCGTTACCAAGGAAAACGCCTCAATAGTCCGAACGATGTCGTGTTTCGCTCCAACGGCGATTGCTACTTTACCGATCCGCCGTACGGCTTGCCGACGTGCGAGGTAGACCAGGAGCACGGCTACGGTTTTTGTGGAGTGTTTCGTGTGACCCCCGAGGGTGTGGTGAGTTTGGTGACCGACGAAATGACCAGGCCCAATGGGCTGGCTTTCTCGCCCGACGAAAGAATCCTGTACGTCGCCCAGAGCGACGGCGCGGCCCCGATCATCCGGGCCTTCGATATTGCCGAGGATAGTTCCATCTCGAATAGCCGCGTGTTTTACGATGTCAAGGACCAATTTGGCAAACTCCCCGGTTCGCCCGATGGCTTAAAAGTCGACGCTGCGGGCAATCTTTTTGCAACAGGCCCGGGAGGGGTGCATGTGATTTCACCCCAAGGAAAATTATCAGGGTCTGAATAATCAGCATTATACCAAAC
>CALMBE010000131.1 GCA_937860165.1 uncultured Planctomycetaceae bacterium | reverse complement strand
GGGCCGCTGGATTGTCCAGTCCCGTCGTACCAAACAGACAAATCAAGCTCTGTGTCGCTCGATTCCAATCCATGGTGTTCCCATCCGGACTGTACCAACTCACATCGGGCAGATCGCTCGGTCGATGTGGTTTTCCAGTCAGAAAGGTCTCTCTGCGGACGCTCGGTTGCGAGTTGCGGAACGCGATCACCGCTTGAAAGAATCGCAACATTTCCGCGTTGCGGTCCACGCATTTCCAATCAAACCAACTCGTGGAATTATCCTGACAGTAAGCGTTGTTGTTGCCGAGTTGCGTTCTCAAAACTTCGTCGCCAGAAACGATCATGGGAGTGCCATGGCTCAAGATCAGCGACACCATCATATTCTTAACTTGTCGATAGCGGAGATCGACAATTGCCTTGCGGCGCGTAGGTCCTTCGACACCATAGTTAGCGCTGTAGTTGTTGTTATCGCCATCGCGGTTGACTTCCAGATTGGCTTGATTGTGTTTTTGCTCGTAGCTCACCAGGTCGTTGAGCGTGTAACCATCGTGGGAAGTAATAAAGTTGATGCTGTGATAGGGATCGCGGCCGCTGATTTGATACAAGTCACTCGAACCGGAAAGGCGTGTCGCCATGCTGCCGGTCATCAGTCCGTCTCCCCGCCAATAGCGGCGAATGTCGTCGCGGTAGCGACCGTTCCATTCCGCCCAGCGACTCTTGGCAAAAGAGCCCACCTGGTAGGCACCCGCGGCATCCCAGGCCTCGGCGATGATCTTCGTGTCGGCCAGCATCGGGTCTTCGGCGATGATTTCAACTAGCGGTGTGTTGGGCATCAATTCGCCGTTCCGATCGCGGCTCAAGATCGAAGCTAGATCAAAGCGGAAACCATCGATATGGTAATTGTGGACCCAATAACGGAGACAGTGAAAAATCATCTCCCGGCAAATAGGGTGGTTGCCGTTTACGGTATTCCCACAACCGGAGTAGTTCTTGTAGGTCCCATCGCTGTTGAGCATGTAGTACACGTTATTCTGCAATCCCTTGAAACTCAGAGTGGGACCAACATGATTTCCCTCGGCCGTGTGATTGAAAACCACGTCGAGAATCACTTCGATGCCGGCTGCATGCAGAGCCCGCACCATTTCCTTGAACTGGCGGACCTGATCTCCCGGCTTATCTCCCGACATGTAACCCCGGTGTGGCGAGAAAAAGGCCATCGAATCGTAGCCCCAGAAATTCTGCCGTTCGGGTTTCTGTCCCAGGGGATCGAGAATCGGAAACTCATGAACCGGCATGAGCTCGACGGCCGTGATCCCCAGTGATTTCAAATAGGGGATCTTCTCGATGACGCCCAAATACGTGCCTGGGTGTTTGACCTGGCTGGAGTTCGATTTGGTAAATCCCCGCACATGCATTTCGTAGATGACGGTTTCAGAAAAAGGTCGCCGCAGGTGCCGATCCCCTTGCCAATCGAACAAGTCATCCACGACCACACACTTGGGAGGTCGAGAGATGCCATCGCTCCCACTTTGAAAATCACCTGCCAAGGCCCGCGCGTAAGGATCGATCAACCGAGCATGGGGATCGAATCGCAAGCCTTCGGCGGGAAGGTAAGGTCCATCTGCTTGAAAATGATAAAGCTGCCCCGCCCGCAGTCCAGGTACAAAGACACTCCAGATGTCGCCCCACCGGTCGCTCACGGGATTGAATTCGACGATTCGATAGGGCTCTCGGTCCGAGCTGCGGCGATACAACAGCACGCGCATAGCGGTGGCACTGCGGCTATAAACCGCAAACTGCACGCCCGCTTCCTGGAGGATCGCTCCATAGGGAAGGGGGTAGTGAAACTGCATATAAGTATGCGTGTTCGGCATGGGAAATCGTGCTAACTCGGTATGAGAAATCGTTGGGCTCAGGAAATTCAGCATGGGTGAAGGTTCTCTGGGGTAGTTGAATTTACCAAACCAGTTCTGGCAGTCTCCTCTCAATCCACGGCAGCGGCAATTTCCCCGGCTGTGGACCCAAGATTCAGAACTCTGTGTAGGCAAATCTCCAAGGGCGGAAAAAAACTTGCCGCTCGGCGGCTAGGCAGTCCGAGCGGTACTCGTACTGTGCGTCTCGATATGCCCTAAACCTTCGACATTCACCTCCCTCGTGCTTGATAGACACCGGTTTGCCACGGTAGGCCTTCGTTGCCTGATTTGTTTGTTGCTACCCGCGCCTTCCGGCAGGGCGGAGTTCGTGGAGTATGTCGGGCGAACCCATTATGAAAGATAGTTTCGCCACACCGGACAGCCGTTACACAATGCGAGAGACAATCATTACAATTGTCCGAATTCGAGCGGATAATCGGCAAGGTCGGCATGGCTGGGAGAGTCCCTCGGGAGGATGACGTTCAGGTCGTTGACACTGGTGAGCGTGCGACCTTAGAATTGCCCGTTCTTGCCGCGAGAAATAGTGCAATTCCATGTCAAAAATAACTTACCGAGATTCTGGTGTCGACCTCGAAACCTATCGAGAGTCCATGTCGCGGCTGCCAGCGCTGATGCGAAGGACCCATTGTCCGCGAGTATTACCCTGGAATAATGGCTTCGCCGGTTTGTTTTCGCTCGATTTCTCGGGCGGATTATTCTCCCGGAATTATCAAGAGCCCGTCCTGGTTTCTTGTACCGATGGCGTCGGCACAAAACTCAAAGTTGCCCAGATGGCCTCGCGTCACGATTCGGTCGGGATCGACC
>CALMBE010000130.1 GCA_937860165.1 uncultured Planctomycetaceae bacterium | reverse complement strand
CTGGAGTTCAGACGTGTGCTCTTCCGATCTCTAGTCCCCAAGGAGCGGATTCTCGATATCGGTACCGGCGGTGGTGTGCCAGGACTGATCTTGGCAATCTGCCGACCAGACTTAAGGGTGAGTGTCTGTGAATCGGTGCAAAAAAAGGCTCGAGTGGTCGAAGCGATTGTACGGGATCTAAATCTGCCAGTGTCGGTCTATGGATGTCGCGCTGAAGAGGTGCTTCAACTTCAGACCTTCGATACCCTGGTGGCTCGGGGGGTAGCGGCTCTGGCAAAGATCCTGACCTGGGTTGGCCCACACTGGGACGCTTTTGATCGACTGCTCCTCATCAAGGGACGCAAATGGGTCGAGGAGCGGGGAGAGGCCCGACACTTGGGGTTGCTTAAAAGGCTGGAACTTCGCAAAGGAGCCACTTATTTCACCCCACGCACCGATGCCGAAAGTGTCATCCTAAGCATCACCCGCAGTGGTAAGGGATGAGAGTGACCAGACTCAACTGCCCAAGTATTCATTGTTTCTTCACAGGCGGCAAAGCGGGGTGGGGATAGCCCCCCCTAGACAAATACCTTAGATTGAATGGACCGATCCGGAGAGTCGCTGTGAGACTCGATTCGGAACAAGACACAACTTGCTTGGAGATTTGATTGTGAGCGACGAAAAGAATGCCAGTGAAGGACAAGAACCCCGCCAACCGGAACAGGCCCGCGTGCAGGTCGACGATAGTAAGGCCTCGTGTTCCTATGCCAATTTTTGTCGAGTGACGGGCACTCCCGAGGAGTTGATTATCGACTTCGGGCTGAATTCCCAACCGTTTGGTGTCCCTACCGAACCTGTCATTATCACGCAGCGACTCGTGACTAACTATTTCACAGCCAAGCGATTGCTGCATGCCCTGCACCTCTCGGTTCAACGACACGAACAAGCTTTTGGTGTCCTCGAAACGGACGTGCAGAAACGTGTCGTCCACAAGCAAAGCTGAGAAGGATGTGGTTCGTGGTTTCCACTCCCCAGCCCGAGGAACACATTCCTTGGTGCCTTACGGACCGTGGCGCTTACGGGATTACCGGACCAAGGTGTTGGTCCGGCTGGGTAGGTCAATGTCGCGCTTCGGAGGGCGCTCCACTGAAGTTGGTAACTACCGCTGACTGAGTTGGCGGCTGCGTTCCATCGCATCTTCAGCTAAGCGAATGTAGTCCATGTTGCCTGTGCCAGCATAGGCTCGCTGGAAGGTGACACTCAGGGCCGTGAAGCTGAAGGGATCCTGGGGTTCAAGTTCAGTAACCCGCTTGGCATGGGTCAGGGCTTCCTCGTGCTGGCCCAGTCGTTGCAGCGTGACTGCTAGCGCCGAGTGAGCAAGCGCATAGCTTTCATCGAGTGCCAAGGCTTCGGAAAGCTTTGCGACAGCCCCTTCCAGATTACCTGCGGCCTTGAGTTGATCTGCTTCATCATAGAGTTTCACGGGGTCGCTCATGAAAAAATCCTTAAATACTGGAGAAAACGAGTCGGTACGGACAACAAGCTTGCGTCCAGCTCGATCTGCCATCACAGTCTAACCGACGATAGCAGCCTTCGCCCAGGGAGTGCTATCACGAAAAGATTTCTGGGAAAATTAAGAGAAATCTCGATACCGGGATTCGCTCATCTATCCCTAACCCGTTATAACCCCTGCTTCCGATATAACAACCAGCAAGCCAGGTCCACTCCACGAGTGTGACGGGCTTCTGTGATCGATTTGCGTCGAATTGCTGAAACCGCTTGTGGAAGGACCCACTGTGATGATTCACCCTAGCGCCCTCGTCAGTCCCCAGGCCCAGATTGGCTCGAACGTTGAGATCGGGCCCTTCTCGATAATCGAGGCCGGGACAATGATCGGGGATCGAACGCGAGTGGAAGCCCGTGTTACGATCAAGCAGGGCACCACTTTGGGCACAGACAATTTGGTGTGCGAAGGAACGGTTCTGGGTGGCTTGCCCCAAGCGAATTTGACTCATTTGCCTGGCCGAGTGAGCATTGGAAATCACAATATTATCCGCGAACACTCCACCGTACATCGGGCCATGCAGGCCGAGGGAGTTACCACACTTGGTGATCATTGCCTCCTGATGGTGGGGGCTCATGTGGCACACGATTGCAAAGTTGGTAATCGGGTGATCCTGACCAATGGGGTGATGCTGGGGGGCCACGTCCATGTTGGAGATCGAGCTTGCCTGGGAGGGAACGCGGCCGTCCATCAGCATTGTCGTATCGGTCGACTGGCCATGGTTGGCGGATGCACCAAGGTCGTGCAAGACTTGCCTCCGTTCGTACTAACGGACGGTTCGCCCGCGCTGATCGTAGGATTGAACAAGGTGGGATTAAAGCGGGCTGGCTTGAGTTTGGAAGATATTCTGCAACTCAAGGCGGCGTATCGATTGATATATCGCGAGGGTTTGAACTTCCAGGAAATGGTGTCCGCTTTGGAAACTACATTTCCCGTTGGGATCGCAACCGAATTCGCCGAGTTTTTCCAGACTGGAATTCGAGGCTTCGTTCAAGAGCGCCGCAGTCCTCCCAAAGTCGCTTTACGAGTGCATCCGGCGGTGGACGATGTGGAAACGGAAAACACAGCGGTACAACGCTTTCGGCAAGTTGGTTGAAAGTGCTGGCCGGCACTTTCTTGCGATGCGTTGCATCGCGGCTACTTCAGGCTCGAATCTGAAATTCCCTCTTAAGCCTTTCTTTGTCTTATCCCTCCGGCCATTGGCGGCAATACTCGTAGAGCGCCATCCCCGTCGCGGTTGCTACGTTGTAGCTGTAAGCCAATCCCCACACGGGAATCTCAACCACATCGTCGAGCAATTTCAAGAGGTCCTCGGTGAGCCCCGTGCGTTCGTTGCCGATCACCAAGGCAGTGCGTCGCTGGAATTCGTATCGATGAAGATCCACTGAGTCGGTCGTTTGTTCCAATCCTACCAACCGATAGCCTTCGGTTCTAAGCTGTTTCAAAACGGGTGGGAGGGTTCGATGGGATTCGATTTCGATCGTGTCGGCCCCGTCCCGGGCGATGCGCCGTTCGAGTTTAGCGGGTCCAGTGCAGATGATTTTGGTCAGTCCGCAACAACTCGCAGCTCGGGCGATCCGAGAGAGATTGATATTGCTGCGAAGTGGTGCACAGACCACGAGGATTTCGCGGGGCAAGGACAATTTTCGAGGTGGTTTGTGGCGAAGGTGTTCAAACAAAACGCGGTTTCTCCTTTGAGCAATTGTGCGATCCAAGGTAAGCTGTTGCAACACGCCTTTCACGTATCGACTTTGCCAGACACGATTGTGCCATGTCTACTTTTTATCGCAAGTTGTTGGTTTGGAGCATACTTTTCGGAATCGTGGTGATTGGCGTGTGGTCATCACTGGCTGAACGCCTGCCCCCCGCGGATTTTACGTTTGCCAATGAAAGTGAAGTCAAAAGCATAGATCCGGCCTTAGTCACAGGGCAGCCTGAAGGTCGCATCGCGTATGCGCTCTTCGACGGATTGGTTCGTAACGATCCCGAAACTTTGGAACCCTTGCCTGGGATTGCGAAGCGCTGGGAAATCTCGGACGACAAACTGACCTACAAAATGTTCCTCCGCGACGATGCCCGCTGGTCGGATGGGTCGCCGGTGACGGCACAGGATTTTCACTACTCGTGGCGGCGACTTTTGAATCCTCGTACCGCTGCCGAATACGCCTACCAGGGTTGGTATTTTAAGAACGGGCGTCGCTACAGCCAGGGCGGCAGTGGAATTACGCCCGGTGACTCTGTAGAAGTCGAACTGAATCTTCCCCCAGGGGCACTCAATACGCTCCGTGGCCAAGTGCTGCGGGGAGAACTCGTGCGTGTCGTGGAGCGGGAAAAAGACACAAGGGACTATGTCGTGCGGATCGAGGGCACAGAAGTGTGTTTTCGACCGACGGACGATGTCGAGGCCTCCGAGCGATTGCCTGATTCCGATTGCCGTTGGTGCCGACAAGTGCTGTTGGATTTCCGCGAGGTGGGGATTGAGGTAATCGACGATTTCACCTTAAAGATTCAATTGGAACACCCCACGCCCTATTTATTGGGACTGCTCGGTTTCTATCCTCTGTTTCCAGTCAATCGACACTGCTTGGAAACACATGGCCAACCAGCCTGGACCAAGGCAGAAAACCTTGTGAACAACGGGCCCTTCCGAATGCAATTTCGCCGACTGCGGGATCGCATCCGGCTTGTGAAAAACGAACACTATTGGAATCAGGCAGCGGTGCAGTTGCAGGTGATCGATGCCCTAGCCGTGGAATCGCTGACCACGGCCCTGAATCTTTATTTTACGGACAAAGTAGACTGGATCACCGATGTTCCTGCCCCGGCTTTGCGAGTCCTGATGGCGGCAGATCCGCCTCGGCAAGACTTGAATCCCGCTCCATTCTTGTGCAGCTACTTCTATTTGTTTAACACAACCCGCAAGCCGTTGACCGACCCGCGAGTAAGGCAGGCGTTGTCATTGGCACTGGACCGAGCAGAAATATGTAGTCGACTCATGCCAGCGGGAGAGCCGCCCAGTTTGAGCCTTGTTCCCCCCGGAATACCTGGTTGGGAGCAACAACGGGCCGCAGCAGAAAATAATGATGAAGCCCGGCGGCTGCTGGCCGAGGCGGGTTACCCCGAGGGGAAGGGGTTTCCTCGCCTGGAAATCCTGACGAACACCCAGGAATCCCATCAGGCAATATCGGAACTCATTCGCAAGCAATGGCAACGCGAATTGGGAATTTCCGTTCGTACCCGCAACGAAGAATGGGGGGCCTACAACTCGAGTCTCCATCAGGGAAAATACGACATCGCGCGCCGCGGCTGGGGGGCAGATTACTCCGATCCGAACACTTTTGTGGAACTTTTCACCACCGACAGCGAACAGAATAGCACGGGGTGGAGCAACCCCCGATTCGACCAGCTCGTGGTAGAAGCCACTCGTGAAACAGATCACCGCAGGCGGTTCGAGATCTTGACCGAAGCCGAGCGAATAGTATTGGACGAACTCCCCCTGCTGCCGATCTATTCTTATCACTCGAAAAACATGGTGAAGCCCCATGTGCGGGGATTCTACAACAATGCCCGTGATGATCACCCCCTGTGGGCAATTCGCGTAGACCGCCAGAGTCGGGGACCCAACGAATTTCAGCGGGGGAGTCGATGATTGGTTTCATGGTTCGTCGATTATTCTGGATGGCACTCACGCTCTGGGTGGTGTTTTCGGTATCGTTCTTTCTGATGCGCAGTGTCCCCGGGGGGCCGTTCGACCGCGAACGGGTTCTGGAACCTGAAATCGAAGCGAATCTTAAGAAGCGTTATCACCTCGATAAGCCGTTGGTAGAACAGTATTTCATCGAGCTGGGAAAAGTCGTCAGCGGAGATCTCGGATATAGCTTCAAGATTGGCGACTACACGGTAAACGAAATTATCCAACAGGGATTGCCGATCTCCGTGGCTCTTGGATTACTGGCGCTGGCTTTTGCAACAATTCTGGGGCTTGTTGCAGGAGTGACCTCAGCCGTGTTGCGGGGGAGTTGGAGCGACTTGTTTTTGCGGCTGGCTGCAACTATCGGAATTGCCTTGCCCAACTTCATGATTGCGGGGGTGTCGATTTTACTCTTTGTGTTTATCTATCCCGTTTTTCCTGCTGCGGGGTGGGGAGATTTCGATCAACTTGTCCTCCCCTCTCTGTGCTTAGGAGCCCCTTACGCCGCATCCATCGCTCGAATTGCCCGCACCAGCATGCTCGATGTTCTCAAGCAAGATCACATCCGCACGGCACGCGCTAAGGGAGTCGGCCCGCTGCGTTTAATTGTGGTACATGCCCTGCGGGGTGCCCTGTTACCCGTCGTGTCATTCCTAGGGCCTGCCGTGGCGGGAATCTTGACCGGCTCGCTTGTTGTGGAACAAATCTTCGCGATTCCGGGCCTGGGTTCACACTTTGTACAGGCAGCCTTACAACGGGACTACACGTTGGCCATGGGTTTGGTTTTGCTTTACACAGTGCTCTTGTTCGTGATGAACTGGATCGTGGATGTGTCGTATGCGCTGCTGGACCCTCGGGTTGAATTGAAATGAAGTGCGGAATGTGGCCTAGGGAATGAGAATCAGATGGATCGTCGGAATAATTCCAACCTGCTCAGCCGCTCCTCCCCAGTCGTTGGTGCGCCTTCGGAGGGGATGTCGCTGTCTCGGGACGCCTGGCGGCGAATACGGAGGAACTGGGTGTCGATGTTGTCTTTGGGAGTGTTGCTGGTAATCTGCTTGTTGGCCAGTTTGACACCCTTGCTTCCGCTTCAAGCACCTGATCACACTCAAACCGAACTGCAATACTCAGAACCACTTTTCAATCCACTATGGATTTCCACCCAGCAACTTGATTGGCAATTAGTCTCCCGCTCTCCAAGGATTACAAAATCCTTGCGAGATGAATTGGCCAAATTGAAAAGCAAATACTCCTCAACAACTCCAGATACCGCGGCGGCCAAGGAATTACGCTATGAAATACGCCGCAAAGCGGCTGAGATTCATGACACTGTGCAAGCGCCCTATCGAAAATTGGGATTTCCCACCTTGGGCAGTTTAAGTCGTTGGATGGTTCGCACCCGATATTCGCTTTTTGGCGGGTACGCCCTCAATTCGATCTGTGGCCGGGACTTGTTTGGTCGGGACCTCGTGGCCCGGCTTTGCTGGGGAGCCAGAATTTCACTCCTCGTGGGACTTGTGGCGACGATCGTTTCGTTGGTGATCGGTGTCACCTATGGGGCCATCGCAGGCTACTGTGGGGGTTGGATCGACGACGTCTTAATGCGGGTGGTCGATGTGCTCTACTCAGTGCCCTTTGTGTTTGTCGTGATTTTCCTGCTCACGATCCTTGGCGAAGAGAGCATCGCCGACGAACTCGCCTTTTGGGGGATCAATCGCATAACCGTGTTTTACTTTGTCGTGGGGGCAATTTATTGGTTAACCATGTCGCGCGTGGTCCGGGGGCAAGTGATTTCGCTCAAGCATGAGCTTTATGTCGAGGCAGCCCGCTCGTTGGGAGCTGGTCAACTCAGGATTCTTTTCTGGCACTTGCTGCCCAATCTGCTGAGCGTGGTGTTGGTGTATTTGACACTCACGATTCCCAAAGTGATGCTGTTTGAAGCGTTTCTGTCATTTTTAGGATTAGGAGTCGAACCCCCCGATGTTTCTTGGGGACTCTTGGCAAACGAAGGAATCAAAGTTATCACGCCCGTGAAAGTTTACTGGTGGTTGGTGCTGTTTCCGAGCATTGCCTTGGGAACTACGCTCTTGGCGCTGAACTTTCTCGGTGACGGCGTACGCGATGCACTCGATCCGCAACTAAAAGATGCGTGACATTGGAAAGAGTTGGCAATCTAGGTAGCCTCTTGGCCAAAGATTTACGGAATACTTTGTCCCGAACGCTTGGTTAATGCCAAATAAACGCTAAACTGCGATCATTCATTGGTCTGCAATTTTCATTGAGCCGATTCGAAATTCATCGCTTCGAATCGGCTCTTTATTTTTGCGCTAGGTCCAATTACCCGCCGCGACGAGGGCCAATAGTTGCGGCACGATCGCTCGGCTCGCGCGGGCCCGATGACTCAGTGCGGCCTTTACACTCGGGCCAAGTTCTCCAAAGGTTCGGTGGTACTCGCGAATCTCGAAGAGCGGATCGTAGCCGAAACCATTCTTGCCTACTGGCGAGGTGCGAATCCGACCACGGCATTCATCGCTGCTTTCCGCGACAATCTCACCCGCGGGATTAGCGACGGCCACATGGCACACATAGCGGGCACCGCGCTTCGTTACAGGGGTGTCAGCAAGCTCGGCGAGCAACTTAGCGTTGTTTTGTGCATCGCTGCAATTGGGGCCAGCAAAACGGGCCGAGAAGATTCCGGGTGCGCCTCTTAAGGCATCGACTTCAAGTCCGCTGTCGTCGGCCAGCACCCATTGGCCAAGGTGTCGCGCTTGTTGGGAGGCCTTGAGTCGAGCATGGGCGGCAAACGAATCGCCATCTTCCACGACTTCGAGGTAGTTAGAAAAATCTTCGAGCGTTAGAATTTGGAATCCCAGTGGTCCCAACAACGCCGCCAACTCCTGGCCCTTGTGGACATTGGTGGTGCCAATCACTAGGCGAAGCGGTGCAGAATTCATGGCAAGTCAAAGTTGAACGCGATTTTTCAGCTGTTGCGGGCATAGGCCGCACTGAAGGATTTTCTCGGAACTTGCACAGGTTCGGGAATGATATCCAGCGGCAAGCCCACGAATCGCTTGGGATGGAATCCACGAACTTCTTGGCCCCGTCCCTGTGAAAACAGGTTCTCGAAGCGTTGTTTCTGGATCTGCTCCAATTGCTTGTCTTGCTGTGCCGGCTTTTCGAAGACATTCAGCGGAGTGGCAGCGCCGAAAGTATCGATAATGACTTGCGCTTCCCGCCCAGCCAAGGCAATTCTGCCATCGCTGAGTTGCTGTCCGGCTTCGAACGAGCCGACGGCGACATAGCTTTCGTGCCGATCATGAAATTCATAGGCGTCCCAACCCTTTTCACGGAGGGCAACGGTCATCAAGTGGGCATTCTCTGCGGCCGTTACCAGCGGATCATTTGCCTTTGCCTCGCGCGTGCGCTTCGAGGTGGATTCACTAGCGGATTCGAAACTCACGCGGCCACGAAACGTGGCTACCCGAATCGAAAATTTGCCGGGACAGCGCATCAAAGAATATTCGAGATCTTGATTCCACTTGGCGATTTCTGGATCGACTCCCTGAGGAACAAAATATTCCTTAGGCAAAAGCGGATTGCGGGTCAGGAACGCATGGCCCATTGCGCCCCGGACTTTGGCCGGATTGATCCTCTCCCGGAGCTTGTCCTGGAGTTGGCGGATTGAAGCGAGGCTTTGAGTCGTTTCCTCACCGGGGTCGATGCTCAGAGTTTTTGGATTGAGATACTTAACTTCCTCCAAGAGCCTTTGGGCTTCGGAGTCGTCGATTGAGGGAAATTCGCCTACCAACACGGCGTGTTCAACGACGCGCTCTCCCCGATTGTATCGGCGCCGAATTGGTGCGCCGTAGTTGTCAATTCCAACGCCCGGGTTTGCATCTTCCAGCTCGAAGGTCATGCCATAGTAGTAGGCCGGCAAATGAAATTCGCGGCGCAATTCTTGCACCAAATCATGGGCTTGCGATTTACCCTCTTCTCCACTGAACGAAGCTGCCATCACCAACCAGGGACCCTGGTTTTCTTCGAGTGCGTATTCGTTCCCCGGATCGGCTTCGACCGATTTGCGTGGCACCAATTGTTGCCAGAGTGGCGGGGCTGCACAAATGGTCGGAAGCCTGAGTGAACAACTAATAAGCAGAATCAGTAGGGGTAACCTGTGCATAGCGATCCAAACTCCTCGACTATTGACTGGCGGGGAATCGTTCTCTGACGGATTCACCTTGGGGCGAGGAAAATAACAAACCCCCTTCCTGTCATCCAGGCCGATCTTGGAGACCCCCCCAAATTTTGGGTAAATCGGCACATTTTTGGCAGTTCCCCCTTGTTTCGGGAATTCGCCTTTTTCCCAAGAACTGGCCTAATAAGGCGAACTACCGCAAGGGGAACGATATAATTGACCTAGTGATCCGCCAATCCTTATGGGCCGCCCTAGTGCTTTGTTAAACCGAAAAATGAGGGTGCCATGGCCACGGCGGTACTCCGCCGTGGCCATGCTTGCTCGATACCATGCCCACGCCGGAGTACCAGCGTGGGCATGGCACCCCAAAATAACGCTTTGACAAAGCCCTAGCCGGACCAACACTTGGTCCGGGAGAACTGGAGGTCCGCGGCGGCAGATGCCTCCGGCTAGGGGGCACGGAAGTGTCACTTTGACAGGCCTCGAATTGCAACCAATCCGAATCGATTACCATCGCTTGAAACCGGAGCTTACTCACCATGCGTCAACACTTAGTTTTAACTCTTGTTGGTTTTTTCGTTCTGGCGTGTGCATTGCTAGCATCGGCAAGTGCAGCACCCGCAGTGGTTGAATCAAAACCAGCGGCAACAACTGCTGGCACCGAATCGTCCGCACCTTCAGGAGACAAAGCGTCGTCCCAAGGGACATCTCCTAAGAAGGTTCGCTTGGCTCACATCAAGCTTGAAGGAATGTTGCCAGAGTCGGCAGGTCAAGTCTCGCTTTTCGGAGATTTGGGAGTCGATCTCCGCAAGACAATCGCACGGCTCGAAAAGGCGGGCGACGACAAAGAGATCGCTGGCGTTGTCCTTGAAATTGGTGAAGTAGCACTTTCGCGCGGGAAATTGAACGAAATCCGTGGCGCGATCCAGCAGATTCGTGAAAAAGGGAAAAAAGTTTTTGCTCAACTCGAATCAGCCGATGGAAACATGTTGCTTCTCGCAAGTGCCTGCGATGAAATTGTCATGCCCGAGGCGGGTATTGTGTTGATTCCCGGCATGAAACTCGAAATCGCATATTACAAGGACCTACTGGAAAAAGTCGGCATCGAAGCCGATATGCTGCACGTCGGAGAATCGAAAGGTGCCGCCGAACCTCTCACTCGACGGAACATGAGCGAACCGGTACGCAAGAATCTTACCGCTTTGGTGGACGACATGTTCGATCAGATGTTGACCACCTTGGCCGCGGACCGGGAGTTGCAGATCGACGAAGTCCGGAAATTAGTCAACGAAGGGCTCATTACAGCCAACAAGGCCAAGGAAGCTGGGCTCGTTGATCGCGTGAAGTATTTCGACGAATTTCGTTCGGAATTGCAGCAAGAGTATCACGCAGACAAGTTGGTCTATGTCGTGAATTATGGCAAACAGGATGTCGATACCGATTTCTCGGGACCCATGGGAATGATCAAATTGTTTCAAACACTCATGGGAGGCGACGGTGCTGGATCGGGAGACCAGGGTCCGAAGCTCGCTTTGGTTTATGCGGTAGGTCCGATCACCTCGGGGGAAAGCAAAAGCTCATTTGGCGCTGAGTCGATGGGCTCCGAGACGATCGTCGAGGCCCTGCAGAAGGCGGGCCAGGACGACAGTGTCAAGGCGATTGTGCTGCGAATCGATAGCCCCGGTGGATCGGCTTTGGCCAGCGACATGATTTGGCGGGCTACTCAGGCGATCGACAAACCGATTGTCGCCAGCATGGGAGACATCGCCGCCAGTGGTGGGTATTACATCGCTATGGGGGCCGACAAAATCTTCGCCGAGCCGGGCACGATCACCGGTTCGATCGGTGTCGTCGGGGGCAAGCTGGCCATGAATGGCTTGTACAAAAAGCTGGGAATTTCGACCGATTCGATAAGTCGCGGGGACAATAGCGGTATGTTCTCCGGCACGGAAAAGTTCAGTGACAATGAGCGAAAAGTCGTCACTGCCATGATGCAAGACATCTATCGGATCTTTACCACCAAGGCCGCTACAGGTCGAAAAATGGACCTCGCCAAACTGGAATCCCTCGCGGGAGGCCAAGTCTACACAGGGCGCATTGCCAAGCGCAAAGGCTTGATTGACGAAGTCGGCACCCTTCGAGACGCGATTCGTTTGGCTAAGGAACTGGGTGGTCTCGATCCCGAGAAAAAATACCAACTCATGGTGCTCCCCGAGCCCGCCAATCCCTTTGAAGAGCTGTTCGGAGCCGACCTCGACAAGGAACGCGAGGTGCAACTCATGTCGGGTCTAGGGCAGCTAGTTCCCGAGCTACGCGGGCCACTCTCACACGCCATGCAATTACGAAAGTTGATGCGCGAGCCGGCAATGCTTTTGATGCCGTTCTGGGTGGAAGTGAAATAAGCATCCCGACCAGGATGGTCGGGCTATTTAGATAGCCGGGCCATCTTGGCCCGGTGTATTTTCACTCCTCGGTCGCGCCGATCCGTTCCTTGCCGACCCATTTCCGGAGGACCTCGGGAATGATGATTGAGCCGTCGGGTTGTTGGTAGTTTTCGAGAATGGCAATCAACGCGCGGCTAATAGCCACGGCGGTGCCGTTAAGGGTGTGAACCAGGTGCGTTCCTTTTTCACCCCTGGTTTTGTAGCGGATATTCAAGCGGCGGGCTTGGTAATCGGTGCAGTTGCTAGTGCTGGTGACTTCGCCGTACTCGCCCGCTTTGCCGCGGCCTGGCATCCAGGCTTCGAGATCGAACTTGCGATAAGCCGGGCCACCCAGGTCTCCCGTGGCAGTGTCGATCACACGATAAGGAATCCCTAAACCGTCGAAAATCTTGCACTCGAGATCGCAGAAATACTGGTGCATCGCTTCGCTTTGTTCCGGGAGTGTGAAGGCAAACATCTCGACCTTGGTGAATTGATGCACTCGATACAGTCCCCGGGATGCGCGGCCGGCGGCCCCTGCTTCGGTGCGGAAGCAGTGACTCACGCCGCACATTTTTAGGGGGAGCTTTTCCATTTCCAGGACTTCGCCCGAATACAACCCACCGAGGGTAATCTCGGCAGTGGCGACCAGATTCAAATCGAAGTTTTCAACGCTGTAGATTTGCGTCTCGGGTCCGCGTGGGATGAAGCCGATTCCTTGCAGAATCTCGGCTCGTGCCAGGTCCGGTGTGATCGTCGGTACAAAGCCCTCGCCCACAAGAAACTGCATCACGAATTGCTGGAGCGCAAGTTCCAGCAAGGCCCCTTCGTTTTTCAGAAAGTAAAAACCGTTGCCTGCCACCCGTGCTCCCCCCTCGAAATCGATGAGGTCGTGCTGCTCAGCAAGTACTACGTGATCGAGGACCGGAAAACTAAACTTGCGGACTTCGGGGCCTCCGCGGCGGATTTCCCGGGCGTGGTCTTCCGCCCCGATCGGTGCCTCAGGATGCGTGAGATTCGGCAGGCTGCGGTAAATTGCTCTCGCTTCGGCGGTGAGGCGGTCGATGGCTTCCTGCAACTGTTCCTTCTGCTCACGTAGCGTACGACCTTCTTCCTTGCGCTGATCGCGCTCGGCATCGTCCTTGGCTACGCCGATCGACTTGCTCACCACATTGGCTTTCCGGGAGAGCTCTTCGACCTGTTGCTGCATTAGTCGACACTCGGTCTCGAGTTGGACAAAGCGATGGACGTCCGCCTTGGCCCCTCGGACGTCGCAGTTTTTCTGGACCACATCGGGATATTCGAGGATGAATTTCTTATCGAGCATATCACTGCACAGCCTGATTGAGTTTGGCCAGACACTCCCAGAGGGCGGCACTCGTGCGAATCCCGCGGTGGTAATCGGCCAGGGTGAATTTTTCGTTGGGAGAGTGGAGATTATCGTCGTTTTGTCCCCAGCCCAAGAGCAATACATCAGCACCCAAACGATGTGCAAATGTGTTCACAATGGGGATCGACCCCCCTTCACGCATGAAGACAGGTCGTGTGCCAAAACCGATCTCGATCGCATCGGCGGCAGCCTCGAGAAAGGGGCTCTCGAGGGGCATCACGATTCCCGGGGCACCGTGGTGATCGTCGATTTGCATCGTGATCCCCGGAGGAACAAGCGGTTCGAGCAACTCGCGGAGAGCCGTAGTTACTTGGCGGGGATCCTGGTTGGGGACCAACCGAAAACTGATTTTTGCTGAAGCCCGCGCTGGTAGCACGGTCTTAGCCCCTTCGCCTTGGTAGCCGGAAGTGAGTCCGCAGATATCGAACGTCGGCCTGGCCCAGCGTCTCTCCAGGGTGCTAAAGCCCACCTCACCAGTAACACCGTTGATACCTAGCTCGCGCTCGAAGGCTGCTTGATCGAAGGGCAAGGCGCGGAATTCAGCCCGTTCGCGTTCGGTAAGCGGGACCACGCTGTCATAGAAGCTGGGGAGTTGGATTCGGCCTTCCGTGTCGATGATCGCACTCAATAATTTACAGAGCGCGATCGCGGGATTGGTCACTCCGCCGCCGAACACTCCCGAGTGCAAATCCCGGTTGGGACCCGTGAGGTGGATTTCGTAATAGGCGATGCCACGTAGCCCATACGTGATCGCCGGAATGCCGGGGGCGAACTGACTCGTATCGCTAATGACCACGCAATCGCAGGCGAGTTTCTCGGTATTGTCACAAAGGAAGTTATCGAGATGCTCGCTCCCAATTTCTTCTTCGCCCTCGATGAGAAATTTTACTTGAAGAGGCAAATTCTGCTGTGATTCGATC
>CALMBE010000129.1 GCA_937860165.1 uncultured Planctomycetaceae bacterium | reverse complement strand
CGGAGTACCGCCGTGGCCATGGCACCCTCATTTTTCGGTTTGACAAAGCACTAGACTCGCTAACTGGCCAGGACCACGCCCAAGTCGCCATGGCAGCACTCGGAACCGATTCCTATACTTCCGCACCTTCGTTTTTCACGTAACCGACTCTGTGGACTGCCGGTATGATCCGATGGCGACCTTCGTTGCGACTTTCTCGACGCCTCATGTGGTGTGGGGTGCTCGCGTTGCTGTTGATTCAGCCGGGGTGCGTGCGCAGGCGTTTGATGGTCCGTACTACTCCGCCCGGTGCGATGGTTTATGTCGACAACCAACTCGTGGGGACCACCCCTTGCGCGACGGACTTCACCTACTACGGCACCCGCGAAATTCGGCTCGTCAAACCAGGGTACGAAACGCTGACCGTGAACCAACCGATTCCAACTCCTTGGTATGAAATTCCACCTTTGGATTTTGTCAGCGAGAATCTGGTCCCGAAGAAGATTCAAGATTTTCGCACGGTCTCGTTCGACATGGTCCCACAGGTGATCGTCCCGACTGAACAACTCTTGGGTCGTGCGGAAGAAATGCGGCTGTCAAGCCAACGAGGTTCGGTGCTTCCACCTCCCGTAATCGGGGGTGCCACAGGCGTACCCACCGGATCACTTCAATCGAGTCCCCTCGGAACGCTCCCAGTGCCGGGTGCTAGTCAAGCACCCGAGACGTTGGCGCCAGTGAATAGCTCACCTACCCAGAATGGAACACTCCCCTCGGGCGGGCAGCTCATGCAATAGGAAAGTCGGAAGTCGGAAGGGGGATTCAGTTGACATTCCCTGTCCCCTACTTCAGCGGCGTTTCGCGGTTGCTAGGAATGACACCCCGGGCCAGGCGTGCTGGGTCGCGGGCCAGTTTGTCGGTAAGGACCCACACATTGTCCATGATCTGACGGATGCGACGCTGGAGTTGGTCGTCGTTGATTAGTTTGCGGATATCAAAGACTGCCGCGGAAGCTTGATTGATGGTCGCACCAATTCGGTCGTAAAGCTCTCGATCCCGAATCAAGAGACCCACGGTTCCCTCGCTGTTGTTGATGTTTTTCACCAACAAGGCCGCTTGCTCGAAGACCTCGCCGAGTTTCTCGACGCTTCCCTCGAGTCGTTCGACCAGCAAGGGCCCGCGCTCGCCCAGCGGGCCCGTCAGACCCTGCAAGTTTTTCAGATTTTTGTCAGCCGAAGCGAGCGTTCGCTCCAAGACTTCCAAGAT
>CALMBE010000128.1 GCA_937860165.1 uncultured Planctomycetaceae bacterium | reverse complement strand
TGGGTGAAGTCTGGCTCTGGCAGCCGTCCGAGGTTATGAAACAGGGCCAGTTTTGCGACTTCGGCAGTGCGAAAGCCGTAGGATTTTCTGGTAACCCGTTTCACACTGTGATGGGTAACCGTTCACGTTGATTCCCATTCTTTTTTAGGCAATGCGGTTGCCTCTCAGCAGTAAGGGTTTCAAATTCTTTCAACTGTCCGATTCCGGACGCTTCATTTAGCGCGTTACCTGTCCGCAGCCGGACACTTCTAGCGCGGTGCCGGACACGATTTCCTGGTCCTATTTCGTGGCATCGATCCAACAAAATATTTCCAGTACTGCTATCTCGTTCTGATGGCACGACTTAGAGGTTTTCATCTAGACCCAGCGCAGTGATTGGCATCGTGGTTGCGTTAGTCATCGGCAATTCCATGTGCGGCTCGTGTGAGTCACACCCTAAAGCCGGAGGTGCTAACGATGATCGTCAACATTTCGGAATGCGTCGACTTGATGGTGGTCGATGCCGAAGAAGAAACCTATCGACCCTTGCTACAAGCTCTCGTCGCAGCGGGGCTGAACTATCAGCAGGCCTACGATGGTCACCAAGCCTTGCAGATAGCGGCGGGTTCCTCGGCACGACTGTGGATCACGAATTTACACTTACCCGACATGTCGGGGATCGAACTTCTGCAAATCGTGAAAGCCACTCGGCCTCGGACGCTTTTTTATCTGGTCAGTGACCAGTATTCAGCCCAAGACGAAATCTTGGCGCGCTCGACCGGTGCCGCCGGTTATCTGAGCAAACCGGCCAATCGTAATTGGTTGGAGCTTTGTCAGACGACCCTTTCGCGGAGTTCGGTGCGGGCGGGCCCCTCACATGCCCCCAGCTAATTGTGCGTTCCTTGGCTTACGTTCCACTTTCAAACATCCCCACACCTCGAATTTACTCATCACTCACAAGGAGTAACTCCCATGTCCACGTTAGATATCCAGGAAATCGAGAATGGCTTTTTCACAAGTCTCGACGATTGCGTTTCGTTTGAACGGATTCGCCGTAATCGGCAGGGCCGGATGCCCGTCTCCCGCGATGGCTCGAGTCATCGGGCTGCCCGCCGCCAGGAAAAATGGCGCGGACTAGGCCGCCACGTTTCACGTCACGAAGAAGGCTGAACAGGACACCACCGTTGGTTGGTCCCACGTTACTACTCCAATTCCATTTTGAAACAAGGAAACACACCATGTCTAAAATTCATCTCACCCTGCTGGCTCTGGTTCTGAGCTGTGTGGCCGCAGTACACTCCGCTTCTGCGGTGCCAATCGCGGGCTTGTTTAACACGGGGCTGGGTAGCAGTGCCAATTACCTGGCAGCAGGCCAGCCCGACGCCCACTATTTCGTAAATACTTCTCCCTCGGGTCCTTTTACCCCAGTTGCTATCGACGACACGAATTACCCATTTGGACCTTGGGTCCCAAACAATTCGCCGTTTTCTCGCTGGATCGGCCCCACCATTTCGAGCCAAGGCCCGGCAGGAGCTTACCACTACGAGACGACATTTAACTTGCCCTCCAATGCCAACCTGAGCACGGCCATGATTACCGGGGACTGGGGTACCGATGACTGGAGCTTGGACATCTGGCTCAATGGAACTCCCCAGGGCCAAGTGAGTGGTGGATTCAGCCCAGTTCTTGTCCCGTTCATGGTGAATAGCGGGTTCGTCTTCGGTCCGAACGTCTTGGAATTCCGCCTAAACAACGCGGGCGGCCCAACTGGCCTGCGGGTGGACAACATCAGGGGCAAGTACAACCTGATTCCCGAGCCCGCAAGCCTGAGCCTCGCCGCGGGTTGTGTGGTTGTTCTTTTCGCCTTGCGTCGACGTGTTTGCGACTAGAGCGATTGCCCTGGATTGCTCCGGGGGCTTACGCTACCCGGCTCGTGACTAATTACTTACGACTTACTACTTACACCTTTTTAGGAGAACACCAATGAACACATTTTCTAGAATCTCGCTCGCATGTTTAACTTTCCTACTGCTACTCAATCGAGCACAAGCCCAGCCAACTTACTCGATCGATGTGCAAGGCCCCACCGCACCGGGATCTGTCAGCGAAGGTGATATATTAACCCCAACTGGCACCGGAACCATTCCCCCTCCTGCGGTTGCAGTGTCTGTGTTTGCCCTCGGGGTAGCTTCCGTCCCGGGTGCCCGTGCGGAAGTCGATGCCCTGTCCTACGGCACCGAGCCCCTGCTGGTCGCCGCACCCGGTGTGCAGCACAGTTGGACATTCTCGGTGGATGAATTCGCCATCGGACGGCCTGGGGTGGCATTTCCTTCGGTCACCACGGAAGGTGCCTTTGGTGCCCAGGAAGCCTCGGCCGATATTTATGCCTCGAACCAGGCACCGGGGCCCGTTTTTCCCTATGCTGGCTCGAACGTCGGGCTCTACGATGGAAATGGTGGTTTTACACCATTCCTGGCTCCCGGTTTAAATCTGGTCGAGCCGAATCCACCCACCATTAACGGTCCAGATCCTGGCGATAACCTCGACGCTTGGGACTTGGATCAAGCCCCACCCGTAGTGATCTTTGGCCAGACCTTGAGCACACCGATCTACTTCTCGCTCGACGCCCAGTATTCGGACCCCTTTGAAGGAACATTCGCCAACCAAGGTTCCGCGGTTGCCAATAGCTTTGTGAGCGGCGATGTATTGGTCTCTGTGATTCCGGGTATCCCCCCCACGGTTTTTGCCTCGGCGGCTTCCTTGGGACTCGACCAGTCTGGTCCCGACCACGACGACCTCGATGCCCTGGTGCTGCGGGAAAATGGCGATGGTGTCTTCACCCCATCGACTGCACCCTACAGTTGGACGAATGGTATCGACGATATGTTGCTCTTCTCGGTGCGGCGTGGTTCGCAGGTGATTGGCCAGATTGATTCGTTCATGGGATTGCCGATCGAAGAAGGGGACATTCTCATGCCCCCGACCACTCCTGGTGGTTTGCCCGGAATCTTTGTGACGGCTGAGGCATTGGGTTTGGTAACGGTCCGCACGTTTGGCATCGCCGCTACGTTCAAAGGCCTTGGAGACGACCTAGACGGACTCGACGTGCAGCAGCAGATGATCCCCGAACCCGCTTGCTTGACTCTGGCTGCCGGCAGCGTGATTGCCCTGTTGTGTCGCCGTCACTTTTCCTTGTGGGATTATTCCCAGTCGCTTTGTGTTTAATGCGACCGCACTGTTCCTCGGTATCCGTTTGAAACCATTTTCAATCACTATTTCTACACCGCTTCTCGAAAGGACCCCATTATGAAAACTCTCAGATCACTTTGCTCGTTCCTGCTCCTGACTTTGGCTTTCTCACTTGCAGCGATATCCAACACCTTGGCAGTCCCCATGAATGGCATTTTCCATCCCGACCCCATGCGTTGCGATGGCCCGCTGTTGCCGCCGAATTTCCACCTGACCCACGAACTGGGGACCGGCACCGCGGCCCAACCTTTCCCAGCCAACGAACGCATCGGAGTATCGGCCACGCCAAGTACAAATCCCACCTACTTCGAGTGTGATTCCGATGATGGCGTCCAGAACGATTGGACGATTCGCATCACCAATCTCAGCGGTAATTCCTGGCAAGACCTTTATCTCGTCACCGATGAATTTGGACCTATCTTGGGGATCCCCGGTCAGTTCGATGGATTCATGGAAAACCCCCTCTTTCCGAACGATCCTCGGACTCCCGCATGTCGCGGTCGACCAGCTGACGATGCACGACCAGGACGCCTTGGAACCGGCGCTCGAGGACGCGGATCAGCGCGGCGTGAAGCCAAAGGAACTGCTTGCCGATTCGCACTACGGCTCCAACGACTGTTTGCGGAAGGGGCGCGAACGTGACGTGGAGATCGTTTCGCCGTCGATGCCGGCCAAGGGAACGAGGCAAGGCAAGCTCACGCTGGAAGACTTCGAGTTGGATGAACAAGGACTGGTTCTACGCTGTCCCCTGGGACAATCGCCGGTGGAAACAAGCGTCGCGGAAGTTCGCCTGCAAGTGCTGTTGGACCCAGTTGCGTGCGCGAGTTGTCCGCGCCAAGGAAATTGTCCCGCCGCAGCCAGCGGTCGCCGAGAACGTCGCTGGCAGTATACGCACGACCGCGTGCGACAACGACGACGGCGACTGGAAGATGCGAGCGAAGCCTTTCGTGAGCGTTATCGTTGGCGAGCGGGGATTGAGGCGACCATGTCGCGATTCAAACACCAGATGGGCATGGCCAAGCTTCGCATTCGCGGCATAGCGAAGGTGACTTACACAGCCATGCTCCGCGCCTTAGGGCTGAACATTCACCGCGTGGCGGCCTATCGAGCCGCAATTGGGTAAGCTGGAAAGGCTGGCGATGTGTTCGCTCGTCGACAGCGAGTGACCACCTCAAACGGCCTTCAGAACTTGTTGGATCCAGTAGGAATTCATCGAACGATTGCGGTGACAAATCCCGAGAACGCGCCAGCCGACCCAGATTCGCCGAGCCTTTTTGCCGCCCCGTCAATTATTGACAATAGCTCTGTCATCCTGTAAGCTTCTATTTGAAGACGTGGGCCGAAATATTTTGGCCAATAATGGGAGCTTACATAATAGTAGGACTGCTGGCCATTTACTTGTTTGACGTGATGACCCGACCAACGGTTTATGACCGATTCTTTGTCTACATACGGAACCTGATGATGCATGGAAAGTCAGCCTTCAGAGTGCTCCTTGTCCTGACATTTACAATGGTAAGCGGTTATGCGGCACCGGTCGTTCCTCATGTTGCCGTCACTATTTCGGAAGCCCAGGTCGGTGCGATCACACTTGGTACAGGATGGAGTACCTGGGATTTTTGGTGGCAGCAATACATCCCGCGATTCCGGCTCACGTGGACTGACGAACAGTGGAATTCGTACTTCAAGCTGCTAGGGGAGTCCGGGGGCGATTGGATAAGAGCAGATTTGTATTATGGAGACACGGAACCCCGTAATGACAATAATGATCCTGAAATCATCAACTGGGATGCCTTCACGTTTGATTCCCCTAAGCTGAAGAGTCTGTACAAACTGCTAGATTATTCCCAAGCCAATGGCATCGATGTGACTCTGACCTATACCTATCTTCGATCCAATCACGACTATAATGCGGATCGGTTGACCGGCTGGTTGAGTAAGGAGGCGGTCTCCAAAGGATTCCCCGAGTTGTGGACGCGACCTAAGGATGAACCGATCGACACACGTGAGCTCGCAGAGAACTTGGCAGCGACCACCTACCATTTACTCAAGAATCGCAAGTACACATGCATTAAGCAAGTATCGCTCTATGTGGAGCCGGACGTTCAATGGACTAACGTTGACGGGTTTCAGGACACGAAGTTTTTAGGAAGACTCTTAATCAAACTTGGAATACGAGACCAAGTGGCTATCCTTGCTCCTCAGACCACTGCACACGTCGATTCTCAGGATGGAGATTATGATGTGTTTGCGATAGAAGATTATGGAGCCGTCGTCAACTGGGCTACTCCCGAGAAAGGATTGCAGAGTCTCGATCCGATTTACAAAGGTCTCGTAAGTCGGATAAAGCGCATGAAGCCGCCGATGGAAGTCGGTCTCACGGAATATGGGAGAATGTTGAATGAAGGCGCAACGGATCCACTGCCCTCTTTTCTTAGTACGCTCTCAGCGGCTTGTCTTGTGTTCGAATTATACAACTCAGGCTTCGCGGGAACCCAGCGGTGGTCATTCGAACCTATCTATCACCCTTACTTGGGGTTTGGGGTCATTTCGGTCGAAGGAGTACTGTACCCGCCAGTGGCAACAGAGGTGACCGCCGAAACGACAACTCCCATCATCACTGCCATGAAGCAGGGAGCCAAATTTATAAAGGTCCCTCAGACCTTTGAACCCCAGAGACTTATTAACACCAACTTACCGCGAGGATCTACAGTCCACCATGTTGAAGTTCAGGACCCTACCCGCCCAGGCAAAGGCGTCTATGCCATAGCGGCCAGAAGCGAGAGTGGCAAGTGGAGAATCGGGCTCGTCAATCTCTACGCCAGCGTTCGTGACGTTGAGGTATTCTTTCCAGCCAATTCGTTACCGGACTCACTCGTATGGGAGTATTATGATGCGACAATGCCGCAACATACTCTCCAAGGAAGTCCACCCAAAATACGTGACCATAGCCTGATCCTTAGAATGCCCCCGCGTAGCCTGAGCTTCCTGCGCGATCAAAGCGTTTTGTGACTTCCGTATTAAGCCTGCAGTATCTCCTCGGGAGGACATGTTTTTCATTTGCCCCATTTAACCATCCATGAAACTCGAAGACGAGCTATTGTCAATAGTTGTGTTCTAGGAATCTTTAGGCGGCGTACTGCATGGTGCCGTTGACGAACGGAATCCCTTTCACGAGATGAACGATGTGTTGATGTCCGTGGAGTCTTCGTCGGCGTTTCTGAGCGGCCTGGGCGAGCTTGAACATCATGGCCAAGCTGGCCCTGCGG